>DAOTVD010000182.1:0-1874 GCA_034437075.1 Anaerolineae bacterium | reverse complement strand
TGCGAACAATATCACGCAGCGTTATGCCGTTTTTAGCTTGGGTGATGATGCTCAATACACGTTCTTCTAAGCGTGTCCGTTCGCCCATCAACGCGTCTTCTAGGGCACGGTGGTATGACGCCCGCCAGCGTTCGGCGATATGTACGGCCCGGCGCATATGGTCATGGGTAATCGTTGGCACGCGCTGGCCTGCTGGCCAGTCACCCACTGCTAGCAAAAGCGCAATTTTCAAGGCTTGTGTAGGCATTCGTCCATATGAGGAATCTAGCTTGTCATCTTCTGAGGCGTCTTTTCGGAGTCGCTGCAACGCTAGAGAATAAGCTGTGTGCAATTCGCGGGCTTGCTCATCAAAACCCACCGACAAAGCATCGTACTGATTCGGGCTTTCTGGCTCAGGCAGTCGGTTATGCAGGTTTTGCAATGCGGTAACAAGCCCCTTCGGTAAGGGGATTTCATCCATCACAGGGGGTTCTATTTTGGGCGGGCTGTCTGGTGTCAGGATCGCAAAGCGCGCCCACCAGCCTTTGCCGTGCAATTCATCATGGGCCAGGTGGGGTCGTAGTCCTGTCGGGGTGCTGACAAAGAGATAGCTAACGCACATGTTGCGCACGATCTCAAAGCCCCGGCCCATTGTCGAACGCTTATAATTGCCGCCGTCATAGCCTTGCAGCATAAGCTCGATCTGTCCGTTGTTGTAGTCGCGTCCAGCCGCATTGAGCAGACCGCTAGACTCATCACGCACCCAAACTCGTTGGGCCGCAAATTTCTTGCCCTTGTCCCACAAGGCTTTATCGCGGGCCTGTAATTTCTCGTAGTTGATGAGTTCCGTGTTGGCCGAGAGGTTGAAGATGAGCGATTCCGGCGTGCTGTCGTCGGGCAGGGCCATATGTTCAAACGCATCGTTCATCACGCGCTTGAAGACCTTTAAAGCGGTCGTTTTCGCGTATAAGGTGCTGCGAGCACTCCACTGAACGCCCAAATTAGGGTAGATCGCATCATGGCCCAAGATGACCTTTAAGCGGCCCCCGATGGCAGCGGATAGCAGCATAAGCGCGGCGGATTCGTGGAATAAGTCGGGCGTTCGGGGCGATACTTGGCGGGCATAAGCCGTGTAGGTATCTATCAGGTGCCCTCCGGTTGGCTCATCACCTATGACAACATCGGCGGGCAAGGGCGGCATACTGGGCGTTTTTTCTACGGGCGAAGGAAAGAGTTCTTCTGCAATATCGGGTCGGGCTTCGGCGTATTTGTCCCACCAGGCTTTGACCTTTTCCGGCCCGCCTGCATCATGTTGCATCTTGGCAATTGCCAGGGCTTCCCCTGCCCCATTGGCTTTATCAGGGTCAGGGCTTTCGAGTGGATCGCTTGCGTTCAGCGCTCGTTTTAGAAAATCGCGAGCATATTCATTGTGTTGCATCGTTCATCATCCTTTCGGATATAGCCCCTTTTTGGGCCGTTTTTTGTTTTCATAGACGGTCAATCGATCTGTCTTTGTGTTAGCTATTCCGTAGTACGTTCCGTTCACTAAATCCCCATTTGAGGACTGCTTGGTGTATAATGGTTGTGCTATTCGAAATACGAATGCGCAGAGAGGCGCAGGCCCACGTTATCCAAAGTTCGTGGGTTTTCGCTTTTCAGAATAGACATAACCTGTTATCCTTTCTATCTAGCCAACTGACCTTTTTGGATACAAGACAGTTGCTAGCGGCGGGCCACTCAGCATAGGGTGGCCTTTACCAATTCCTACAATAAACACCATCTTACACCACATTTATCAAAACTCCAAACCTGCTATCGTAACGTGGGGCATCTAATTTGCCTCGATGGTCAATTATGCCACATCCACATTCTCGGTAACGCGCACAGCAGTCGTA
>DAOTVD010000181.1:0-3255 GCA_034437075.1 Anaerolineae bacterium | reverse complement strand
TCGTCGTCGAGTTGTTGCGCGGCGGCGTCCCCGCCGGAGAGGTCTTGGCCGAGCGCGCCATCGCGCAGGGTCAGCACGCGGTCGGCGTAGCGCGCCATTTCCATGTCGTGGGTCACCATCAGCGTCGTCAGGTTGAATTCGGCGCGCAGGTCTTCGATAAGCGCCATGACTTGCTCGGCGGATTTGCGATCTAGCGCGCCGGTGGGCTCGTCCATCAGTAACAGGGGCGGGCGATTGGCCAGCGCCACGGCCAGCGCGACGCGCTGCTGCTGCCCGCCCGAAAGCGCCGCCGGGTGTTTGTGCATCTGGTCGTCCAACCCGACTTCTTGCAGCAGGGCCCGCGCGCGGCGGCGGCGCTCGCGGGGGGAGATGCCCAAGAGCATCATAGGGAGTGTGACGTTATGCAGCGCGGAGCGATGGCCCAGCAGATTTTGCCCGACGTTTTGCCATAAAAACCCGACCCGCGCCAGGCGATAGCGCGCGAGTTGACGCGGCGACAGCGCGAGCAAGTCTTGCTCATCCACGCGCAACGCGCCCGCTGTGGGTCGGTCTAGCCCGCCCAATAGATTCAGCAAGCTAGATTTACCCGCGCCGCTCGGCCCTACGATGGCCACCATTTCGCCGCGCGTCATGCTGAAATCAATCCCGCGTAGCGCGACGAGTTCGTGCCCTGAGACGTTATAGGCTTTGACGATGCGTTCGCAACGCACGAAGGGCGGGGCTTCGCTCGCCGAGGCGGGGATATGCGCGCCGCTATCAGGGCGGTTAGCATGCGGCGCGTCATCGCGGGGAATGTTCGCGACGATGTCCGCGACGTTTTCGCGCGTCTGTTCATTAGGGACCGATGACAATGTCGCCCTCCTCTACGCCGCTGATGATCTCGACGCGGTCATCCGTTTGTAGGCCAAGCTGCACATCGGCGCTGCGTTCGCCTTGGGGTGTTTCTAGCACGACGAAGGTGCGTTGCTGAAAGGTGCGAATCGCCGCCGGGGGCAACCATAATACATCCTCGCGGACTTCTAATGGCATTTCGACCTCGATGAGTTGGCCCTGCTGGACGTTATCTAGGCTGGCCGCGACGCGCGTGGTCTGGTCGGCGGACTGGGCCGATTGCGGAATCTGGCGCGCCGCACATTGTACCGCGCTTTCGGGCAGGTTGATGATATTGCACACCCCCACCAGCCCCACCGAAAGCCGTTGCGCGTCCCCGATGGGCAATTGCGCGATGACTTCCAGCGGTGCGGGCTGGCCGATGGTCATCACGTCTTCGAAGGCTTGCACGGGGTCGCCCGGCGAAATGGACACATCCAGGATGACGCCGTCGAAGGGCGCGAACAGCGACGATTGCGCGATGTCGGCTTCCAGTTGGTCGATGCGCAATTGCGCCGAACGTACGGCCTGTTCGGCGTTGGGGTCGGTGCCGCGTTCCTGGGCACGTTCCAGCGCGAGCTCGGCCTGGATGACGTTATTCTGCTGTTGCTGGATGTTGAATTCCTGGCTATTGTAGGCTTGCGCGGCGGCGCTATATTGATTTTGCGCGGTGCGGACGTTTTCTTGCGCGCTTTCCAGGGCTTGGCGGGCCTGGTCAACAATATCGGCGGGCTGGTCGGGCTGGCTGCGGGCTTCGTCGTATTCACGTTGGGCGTTGTCCAGTTGGCGCCAGGCGGAATCCAGGTTGATGCGCGCGTTGGCCACGCTCGTCCAGTCGCGGGTCGCGTTCAGGTTTTCGAATTGAATGCGCGCGTTAGCCAGTTGAATGCGCAAATCTTCCACGGTTTGGTTACTCGTGTCGCCGCCGGAATCAAGATTCTCTTGCGCAGTTTCCAAGTCCAGGCGGGCTTGTTCCAGTTGGGCTTCCAGTTCATCAATCTGCAAATCGGCCAGCAGTTGCCCCTGCGCGACCGTTTCGCCGCGCCGAGCGGGCACTTGGCGCACCGCGCCGCTGATCTCAAACGACAGATCGAGTTGGTCGCGCGGTTCCCAGCGCCCGGTGAACTCTAGCGAGTTCTGCACGGTGCCGCGCTGGACGGTGTAGGTCGGTCGCGCGACCGCTTCGGCGGTGGGGATGGGCGTGGCAGTCGGTAGGGCGGGTTGTTCTTCGTCGCCCGCCGCGCCGATGTCGTCCGCCACATCGCCGGCGGTTTCGCATGCGGCCAACAACAGCGCGAACAGCAGCCACAAGACGAATGTCCGAGGCCCGCCTCGTTTAGCGGTTGAGTTGCGCGGCAACGTTGGCATGCTTACGCATCTCCCAATTTCACAACGGTCGAAAGCTGCTCGCGGCCTAGCAAGAATGTAATCGTCACGATGACCGAGAACAACAACCCCGCAAACACGGCATACACAGCGATGATGTCGCCCCAGGCCACGCGGATGAGGTAGGGCGGCAGCCCGCCGGAAAAGTCTAGCAAGGGCAGGTATAGCACCGTCGTCGCGAAGCCGATGAGTGTGCCGCCCAATACGCCGCTGGCCGCCGCGAGTCCCTGCGAAAAAAGCAAATAGCGGCTGACCGCACCCCCGCCGAGGCCCATCGCGCGCAGGGTGCCCAATTGCAAACTTTGTGCGCGGAAAGACGCCGTACTCTGGATGATGGCGACGATGAGCGTCAGCACAATCCCCGCCAAAAAGCCCACCGACAAAAACCCGAAGACCCCGCGCCGCGCGGGGGCGGTCTGCGCGGCCAGTAAATCGGCTTCGGGGTCGCGCCATTCCAGAATCGGGAAGCCCAGCCCGGCGACTTGGTCGCGTAGTGTGGCCGTGTCGGCGCTTTGTTCCAACCCCAGCCAGATGTTATGGGGCAAGGGCGAACCGACCAGTTCAAAAATCGGATCGAGATTCATCACCAGGAAGAACCCCGCGCGCGGGTCGAGCGTGGGGAAGAAATCCACCAGGCCGACGATGGGCACGGTCGTGTCGTACCACGCGCCGAACGCGAAAACCTGCATTTCGATCCGTTGCCCCAACACCAGATTAAAATCCTCGGCGGCTTGTTGGTTGATCAAGACGCCAGTGCGCTCGGTGGCCAAGCGGTTGAATAGTTCGGCGTAGCTCGCGTCGGCGTAATCCTCGCGGGCGCGGGTAACGGCGGCCATCGCGGCGCGATCCACGCCAAGCGCGGTGCCTTCTACGCGCTGGCCGGGCAAGATCAACCGCGCTTGATAGCGCCCCACGCGGCTGACTTCCCGAATGCCCGGCAGGCCATAGAGGTCATTCACGGGTAGGGCGTTATAGCCTGTGACGGATTGCGCGACCTGG
>DAOTVD010000180.1:0-5045 GCA_034437075.1 Anaerolineae bacterium | reverse complement strand
CAGTTGGTATCCAGGCCCGTTGCAAAGATGCGCGGCGGCTCGATAGTTTGCCATTGGTCGTTGGCAAAAACCACTGGCGGATGGGGTGTGGCGCTGGGGACAGCGGCGGTCGGTGGGGCCGGTGGGGCGGTGGGCGGGGGGGGCGTTTCGGTGGCCGCGAGCGGCGGGGTTGGGCTCGTTGTGGCCGTCGGGCTGGGGGATGCGGTGGCCGTCGGCGTTGGGGTATCCGGGATGATCTCCACGACCAGGGTTGCTAAGGGCGTGTGCGATGGTTCTGTGGCGGAGTCCCCCGCGCCGCACCCCGCCACGAAGATCACAATAATGACGACCCACCAGTATCTAATTGGGCGTGGCATAGTCATTCTCAGATGCGGCAGATTGCGCGATAACACCGGGCTTCAGGCCAAAGAGCGTGCGCACTTCGCCCACCAGATACATTGAACCCGTCACGCAAATTACCCCCGATTTAGACGCCAAGTTACGCGCCTGGGCCAGCGCTTCCGCCACGATGGGTACCACATCGATGCTGCCCGCATAGCCCGCCTCGCGCGCGCGGTCGGCCAGAGCAGCGGGCGCTTCGCCTCGGGTATCGAGCGGTTGTGTCAAGATGAGATGGGCGGCGATGGGCAATAGCGCGCGAAACATGCCGTCGATGTCCTTGTCGGCTTTCGCCGCGAAGACCAGCGTATATGGGCCTGCGGGGAAGCGTGCGCGTAGGGTATCTGCTAAACAGGCCGCCGATGCGCCATTATGCGCCGAGTCCAGGATAACGGTCGGCGCTTGCTGGACGATCTCTAACCGACCGGGCCAATTGACCGCTGCTAAGCCATTTGGGATGGCCTGTGGCGCAAGTTCGAAACCCTTAGAATGCAAAGTATGCAGGGCCGCCAACGCGACCGTCCCGTTCAGCGCCTGGTGCGCGCCGAGTAAATTCGTCTGATATTCGCCCCAGGGCGAGCCCTGGCGCGTGACCTGCCAACGTTCGCGCGTTGCCCCGGCATGGGGCAGGGTTTCGTAGTGCCAATCGCGCCCGACGAGCGTCAGCGGCGCGTTGTGGGCGTGGGCCATTTCTTCGATAACGCTTTGCGCTTCGGGGGGCTGGGGGGCGCTAATGACGGGCGTTTGCGGTTTGATGATACCGGCTTTTTCATAGGCAATAGCGCTCAGGGTATCACCGAGCAGGCGCGTATGATCCAAACTGAGGCTAGTGATGACGGACACAAGCGGGCTGACGATATTGGTGGCATCCAGGCGGCCCCCGATGCCCACCTCAATGATGGCGATGTCTACTGCTTGGCGTCGGAAATGCTCAAAGGCCAGGGCTGTTACGGCCTCGAACCAGGTAATACCGGGCGTATCGGCCAGTATGGCGCGCGCATCTTGCACCAGCGCGACCAAATCGGCGGGCTCGATGAGCGCGCCATTGATGCGCAAGCGCTCGCGGAAATCTTGCAAATGGGGGGACGAATATAGCCCTACGCGGTACCCTCCCGCTTGAAGGATCGCCGCCAGCATAGCCCCCACCGAGCCTTTGCCCTTGGTGCCAGTTACATGCAAAATCGGGTAACCCGCCTGCGGGTTGCCCAAGCGCGCCATCAGGTGCCGAGGGCGCGATAGCGGCATGTTTTCGGCGGCATAACGCTCGGGGCGCGGGCGGTGGTCATCAATAAGACTGTATAGAAAATCAAGCGCGTCAGGATAAGTCAGTATCATGGTTCTCAATCAACAAAAAGAGGCTATCAGCCTCTTGACGTTACTGATGCTACCGGGATGTGGGAATGCTGGCAAGCCCAGGCCGCGTGGGGTGGATGTCACCTGCCCAGCAGGCGGCGCAAACTCGCCATGAAGCGCCCCAAGGGGCCGCTCGGTTGGGATGTGGTACTGGTGGTGGTATGTGTCGTATCGTTTTCTGTGGGGGGCGCGCTACTATTGACCCGTTGCGCGTGCCGGGCCTCGCGCTGGCCACTATACGAAGACGCGACCTGGTGAATATCCGGCGCGATGTCTTCTTCCATATTCTTTTGCAAGCGCCCGCTAAGGAACTGCTTGAGTTCTTCGCCGCTGAGTTTTTCGGTTGTCTCGAATTTATCCGGTGTCGATTGGCCGGCTTCATCGCTTTTGTTCACGTCCGCAAACAGCGACTTTTGGTCTAACGAAGATAGACTAATGGTGGGTTCGGCTTCGCCATCGGCTAGGGCGCTGAAGAGATAATCTCGTGAGGGGCGACGGGGGCGATCTTCTGAGAACGCAATAGTCACCTCAACATCCCCAAATGTGACTATGGACTGGTCGGCCAATTCGGCTTCGGTGACCTTTTGCCCGTTTACATAAGAGCCGTTCGAGCTGCCTAAATCGCGTAATATAACCCGTTCATCGTCTAAGATGATCTCGGCATGATTACGCGATACCGTGGTGGTGCCTAGTACTATGCTGTTGGCGGTATCGCGCCCGATGGTGATGGGCAACGCAAAACTGTCTTGCATCACTTCGTTGGTGATCGGGTCTTGCCAACGTAAGTGTAAACTTCTAATGATTTTCTTCTCGGACATAGGTCAACCGTTATCAACTAAACTTGTACGTTGTACAGTTTCGTATATTCCCTAACACTATATCATGCCCCTGGGTATTCCGCACTCTCTGGTAGGTTACTGTTCACTTGGCGTTAAACTCATTATACTCGTTGACATCGTAGAAAAGGAGTAGGCGATGAGCTTTGTGGCGATTGAAGGTGTGATCGGTGTGGGCAAAACGACCCTAGCACGCTATTTGCATGAGAGGATGGGCGGCAGTGTGGTGTTAGAAGTGTTCGAAGAAAACCCATTTCTGAGTGCCTTCTATGCCGACCGAGACCGCTACGCATTTCAGACCCAGATGTTCTTCTTGCTCAGTCGCTATCGCCAGATGCAGCAATTGGCTGAAGCCCCAGAACCTATCCTCAGCGATTATATGTTCGCCAAAGACCAATTATTTGCCCGCCAAAACATCCGGGGCGATGAATGGATGATATACGAACGGGTCTACGCGGCGTTGTCCGAAAATGTGGTCCAGCCAGATTTAGTGGTCTATTTGCGGGCCGATACACCGACGCTCATGCAGCGCATCGCCATTCGTGACCGGCCCTACGAGCGCGATATGGACGAGGGCTATATCGATATGTTGCGCGTGGCCTACGAAAACTTTTTCAACAACTACCCCAGCGCGCGCGTGCTCACGATTGATACCACGCATCTGGACGTGGTGCACGATACCGAACAGCGCCAGTCTGTGCTGGGCCGCATCCAGAGCCGCATGGGGGATGTTCCCTTGCAGCCAGCCTTGCCCGGCCTGGATACCAACGGCGCGCGTGCAGATGCCCATCACCGGCCCCTAGAAGCGGATGTTCCCCCGCGCAAGCTGCCAGAGTTATCCGACGTGTTGCTCCAAACGACCTATCTGCAAGAACACAGCGCAGATTTGGCGCGCTTGTTGCGCGAAGGCTGGGCGCGCGGGGCGGTCAACGCACAACCGATGCAAAAGACGCTCATTGCGCTGTATCGCCATCTGGATGAACTGGCCGCTATGCAGGGCTTTTCGCCCCAGTCCTTGGCCGAGCACGCCCGCCAAGATAGCCCCGGCGCTTAATCCAGCGCGACAGGCGCTAATGTAATCGCATCACCCAGGCGGCCCCGCTCTGGATTAAAAAAGCCCACGCGCACGGCGTACTCTCCACGCGGGAGGCCCAGCGTATCGATACGGAATTCATCGGTGATGATCTCGCCCGGTTGCCAGATGCGCGTGGGGTAGCGTCCATCTAAGGGCGCGTCATCGCCCTGCGCCAGCGGAATCACGTCGTTCGGCGGCGTTAGATGCACAAAAATACTGTAATCGGTTTGTAAGGACGTTTCTGCCCGCCACTGTAATTCCACTAGGATGGCATCTTCGCGCACGTCGGTTTGCGCCGCCAGCAGTGTTACGGCTTCCGACTCGCGCGCCAACTGCCCGAGCGGCGTTTTGGGCAAATCCTCGGCGCGCGGTTGCGGCAGAGGCACGACAACTTCCCCGATGACCACATCGGCCAGGATGCCCGCATTCAGGAAGGCGCGCACATGCAGCGTATAACGCCCCGGTGGCGCGGGGTCATCCAATGGCAGCACGTGATACGTCGTGGTTTGGCGCGGCGCGAAATGTTCGGGCGGCAGACGTTCTTCCAGCCCGCCCCAGGGCACTTGCTCAAAGTCCAGCAGCCCCCAGCGCAGCACGATATCATCCGGCGGCAGATAGGGCACCTTGCGCTGCCAATCCAACCGGACGCGGATGATAGCCCCCGGGGGCGGACGTTCGCGGTCTAAAGTTTGCCGAATGAGCGTTAAATCGGGGCCGAAAGCCAGGTTTAGCGGAACGGGAGCGCGCCAATCGCCCACGGGAACACCGCGCCAGCAGCGCTGGGGCGAGCCCGCATATCCCAGAACATTCAGACTTGTGTCGTTAACGGGAGGGCATTCGCCCACCCCAACGAGCAAGTCCGGCGCGCGGGCGATAATCAACCCTGCGAGGTCGTTGCGTTCGTACAAAGCGTGCAAGTGTGAGTGGCTTGCCCCGTCCAGAAAATAGCTATCCTCCGCCAGATAAAACGCTTCGCGCGGGGTACCATTTAATCCTAAAGTCGGCGCGATGTCGCGTTCGCGCATGGGCAGCGCTTCGGTTTTGAAATCGCCGAGCAACAAAGCGCCACCCAGGGCCGCAATGCCACTTAGGGCTAGGGCGGGCGTCCAGGGGCCGCCGGGCGCGCTCGGCCAGGTGGCGCGCGCGCTTAAGAGCGCGAGAAAGGTCAGCATATGCGGATCGAGCAGGCGTTCGTTCACGCCGAATAGGATGATATACCCCGCCCCCCACACCAGCCCCGCGCGGAGGGGTGATTCTAACTGTGCCGGATTCAGCACTAGGGCCGGGATAAACGCGACCAACACCAGCACGGGTAAGCCACCCAAGCCCGGCATATCGACCAAGGGAGGCAAGAGCAGCCCGCGCAGGCCGTCTAACCCGAAGTAGAATCCCGCGCCGAGCCA
>DAOTVD010000179.1:0-19341 GCA_034437075.1 Anaerolineae bacterium | reverse complement strand
AAGAGATAAACGAGGGTATACAGGTCGGTCATTGGTGCGCCTCCTTGTTTTGATAGAAGTCTATGCCGTATTGGCGCAAATCCGCCCAGCGCATGAGTTGCGCATCATTGTCGCGATGCTGCACCCGCACCATGCGGTCGTTACAACTGAAGCAGGGATCGACCCCCGCCAAAATCATTGGCACGTCGGCCAATTGCGCGCCCACCGAGAGCGTCGCCACCGTGGCGATATTATTGGTGGTGGGCGTGCGCACTTTCACACGGTCGGGCGAGTCGCCCCCGGTGCTTTTGATGAAATAGAACGCTTCGCCGCGCGGGGCTTCTACGCGCTGGATGACTTCGCCCGCTGGGATTTTGCGCTTCATACGCGCGGTCAGATCACCTTCGGGCAAGGTATCCAGAATTTCGCGGATCAAGCGATAGGATTCGAACAGTTCGCGCACACGGACTTCACAACGCGCGGCCAGGTCGCCATCTTGCGCGACGATCACTTCCGGCACATAGGTATCGTAGGAGATATACGGCGCATCGACGCGCACATCGCGCGCCACGCCCGAAGCGCGCGCGGTGGGGCCAAGCACGCCCAGCCATTCGGCCTGGTCGGCAGTCATGACGGCAATGCCGCGCGTGCGTTGCAAAAAGGCCGTGTCCTTCTGAACGACCTTCAGATAATGCTCGGTGCGCGGTTCTAGGTGGTCCACCGCCGCGCGGATGGTGGCCGCGATTTCGTCGGTGACATCGAACTTAACGCCGCCCAGCACATTCACAGAGTAATTCACGCGGTTACCGCATAGGGCTTCCAACGCGCCCAAGATCGCTTCGCGGTCGCGCCAGCTATACATAAAGAGGGTTTCGAAGCCCGCTTCGTGGGCGGCCACGCCCAGCCACAGCATATGGCTATGGATGCGCTCCATCTCGGCCACCAGGGTACGGATGGCTTGCGCGCGCGGCGGGGCTTCCACCCCGGCCAGGGCTTCTACGCCCAGGGCATAGGTCATGGCGTGGGTATGCGAGCAAATGCCGCAGACGCGCTCTAGTAAGTACAAATTCTGAACCCAGTTGTTGGACTCGACCATTTTCTCGATGCCGCGATGCGCGTAGCCCAGGCGAACCGAAGCGTTCACCACAGTCTCGCCATCCACGGCAAGGTCGAAATGGCCCGGTTCCTTCAGGGCGGGGTGCTGTGGGCCAATGGCCACTTTGAATGTCTCGGTCATGAACTTTGCTCCTCGTTGAAGTTGGGCAGCACCGCATCTTTACGCATCGGGAAGACGTCCGCCGGCCAATCATCGGCCAAAAACAGCGGGGACGAATCGGGAATATCGACAACTTCGACGCCGAACATCTCGCGCAGTTCGCGCTCGGGCAAAATCGCCGACGGGATAAGCCCGGTGATGGTCGGCACGCGCGAGTCGTCGCGCGGGGTTTGGGCGCGCAGGGTCAGCACATACGGCCCCGAACAAAACGAATAGAGCACTTCTAGCGTCTCTTGGCCATCATCCAGGCCCAAGATGGCCGAGAGATAACCCCAGCGCGCGTCCACCAATGCCTGGACCGCCTGTAGCAGCACTTCTGGCGCCAGCTTGATGTCTAGGCGGGTTTCGGCGGGCAGGTCTTCGGCCAGGCTAAGGCCCGCCAACAGTTCCGCAGCTTGTTGAAATTGGTAACTCTGCACGGCATCAGACGACATCGGGCACCTCCTGGGGCTGGCCAAGTTTATCGAGCAAAATGGTCACACCCTGGATAATCGCTTCGGGGCGGGGTGGGCAACCGGGCACGTAGACATCCACCGGAATGAAGGCGTCGATGCCCGCGAGCGTGTTATAGCTACCTTTGAAGACGCCGCCGCCAAGCGCGCACGCGCCTATCGCCATCACAAAGCGCGGCGCGGGCATTTGGTCGTACAAGCGCAGCAGGCGATCCCGCGATTGCAGGGTCACCGGGCCGGTCGCGATGAGCACATCGGCATGGCGGGGCGTGCCCGCCATCTTGATGCCTAGCCGTTCCACGTCATAACGCGGGGTGATGGTCGCCAACAGTTCAATATCGCAGCCATTACATGAGCCGGTATTGTAGTGCAATACCCAGGGCGAGTTCACGCGGGCCCAGGCTTTGACTTGTTCGAGTGCTTGCAAGATCATATTTTGCATGGTGTTTTCTCCTTAACCGACCATCAACACGAGCAAGACAGCCGACAGTAACCCCAAAAAGAGCAGGGTTGCGGCGCTAGGCGCGCCCGTCGCGATAATCAACACGCCCAGATGCAGCACGGCAAAGAACAGCGCCACCTGAACGAAATTGCGATAGCCGGGGCCAGCCTGGTTATTGCTGCCGACCTCACCGCTGGCATAGACACGGTATTTTTCGGGGGTTTCCGGCGTGGATTCCGTCGCCATAGCGCGCCCAATGGCCAGCAACACGCCAACCAGGCCGATATATATGACGAAGGCCACCGGGGGGGATACGAGAAAGTCAAGCATGATGTCCTCTCCGTTATCGTATAAAGCTCAGCTTGAGGGCGTCGCTAGCGGACTGTAGTACGTCATCCAACAGGCCCGGCCAGAACCCGATGACAATGATCAGAATGGCCAACCCTGCCAGAGGAGCAGCCATGGCCAGGGGCAATTTGCCGCC
Organism: Anaerolineae bacterium; assembly: GCA_034437075.1. Classification (GTDB taxonomy): domain Bacteria; phylum Chloroflexota; class Anaerolineae; order Aggregatilineales; family J027; genus DAOTVD01. The sequence continues at coordinate 16,708 of DAOTVD010000179.1, read as the reverse complement.
ATGTTGCACCGCTTCGGCGGGCTCGCGGCGATAGAGCCGGTTGATGATCGGCGCGTAGTACGCCAGGGATAGAATGCTGTTCAGCGCGGCAATCAAGATCAAGGCCGTAATCAAAAGATTTTCGGCTTCCATACCGCTCAGGAAGATTTGCCACTTGGACATAAAGCCCACCATCGGCGGCAAACCACCCAGGCCCAAAAGGGCGATGGTTAGCGTCAGCGCGAGCATGGGGTAACGCCGCGCCGCGCCGGAAATATCGTCCAGTTCAATCGGTTTTTGGCCAGCATGGGCCATGTGCAGGGTATACATCAGCGCGCCGATGGCCAGGAAGGCGAGGCCCTTCATCAGCCCATGGCTGATAAGATGGAACATCCCACCTTCGATACCGGCGGCCTGGCCGCTATAGATGCCAATCCCCAAGCCCAGGACGATGTAGCCCATATGCGCCACGCTAGAATAAGCCAACAAGCGCTTGAGTTGCGTCTGGCGCAGAGCCAAGACATTCCCGACGATGATGTTCAGGACGGCGAAGGTCATCAGGAGCGTACCCCAGGTGACCGCGTCCCCGGCTAGGATGCTCAGCGCGCGGATCAGGGCGATGAGGCCGCCCTCGATGACCACGCCCGAGAGCATGGCACTGATGCCGCTCGGCGCTTGGGAATGCGCATCCGGCAGCCAGGTATGCAGCGGCACCAGGGCCACTTTCACGCCAAAGCCGATGATGAACAGACCGCCCGCGATGAGCATAATCTCGTTCGAAGCCGCGTTCGTCGCGCTCAGTTCCACCAACGAGAGGGTGCCTTGCTCTAGCAAGACCAGGGCGATACCCGCCAAGATGAGAATCGAGCCTGCCGCGCTTTGCACCAAATATTTGAGCGTGGCTTCTAGCGCGTTGGCCTGGCGATGGTAAAACGCAACCAACATATAGGACGCAATCGCCATGGCTTCGAACCATAGCCAGAGGTTGAACAGGTCGCCCGCGTGCACCAGACCGATAATCACGCCGATCATGGTCAGCAGCAGCACGGCATATTTTTCTTGATTTTCGTCTTCTTGGACGTACACGCGGCTATAGAACATCACCGCGAAGCCCAACACCAACACCAAACCGGTCATGATCTGGCTGATGCCGTCTTGCATGAAGGCCACGTCTTGCACGGCAAAGTTACCGATGTCCTGCGAAAGCGAGGCCACGAACATGCCCGAAGCCGTCGCCAGGGCCAGCAGCGACCCACCGAAGGCCCAATCTGGCCCCAGGCGACGCCCGGCCAGGTAAATGAACGGCGCGCTCGCGAGCAAAACCGCGATCAGGGCAAGGATGATATTCATGAAGCGCCTCCAAAGATAATCACCAGCAAGACGACCGCAAGCGCGCCCGCGATGCCGACGAGGTTCCAGTTTAATTGTCCGGTTTGGGTGATCGACAGAACCGCCGATAGGCGTTGCGTGCCCGCGACGATGTTCGAATTCAGCCAGCTAAAGCCGAAATCGCCCACCGAGATTTGGGCTTTGGGTGCCACAAACCACAGGCTAATCCCCAGTGCGATGACGGCCAGTGTGCCGTAGGTCGCCGGGGCGGACATGACATCGCTCACCAGTTCGCCGACGCTCAGCGTCTCGATATGATGATGCGGCAGGGTATCGTGCAAAAAGCCGCTCAGCGGGCCAACCAGCAACCAACTCGTCACTGCGCCCACGGCCAGCACGCCCAACGCAAAGCGCATCGCGCCGCCTGCCGGGTGCGGATGCCGATCTTCGGCGGGTTCGGCCAGGAAGACCAACCACAACATGCGCATGGTATACAGCCCGGTCATCAACGCGCCAAGCAACATCCCGCCAAACGCGACCATTTCATGGTTATATTTAGCCGTTTCCAGGATAAATTCTTTGCTCCAGAAGCCATTGAAGAAGGGAATGCCCATCAAAGCCAGCGCGCCGATCAAGAAGACGTTGCGCACAAAAGGCATTTCTTTCCACAAGCCGCCCATCTGGCGCATGTCGCGCGTGCCCACACTATGAATGATGGCCCCCGCGCCCAAGAACAGCAGCGCTTTGAAAATCGCATGGCTAAAGAGATGGAACTGCGCCGCGAAAACGCCGCCTATGCCCACCGCCACGACCATGTAACCCAATTGGCTGATGGTAGAGTACGCCAGCACGGCTTTTAAGTCCGTGGCCAAGATGGCCAAACTCGCCGCCAAAAGCGCTGACGCCAGCCCGACCGCGATGACCGCTTCCGTCCAGCCTGCGACACCTTCGAAGGCCGGGAAGAAGCGCATGAGCAAATACACGCCCGCGTTAACCATCGTCGCGGCGTGGATCAGCGCGCTAATGGGGGTCGGGGCTTCCATCGCGCCAGGGAGCCAGGTCTGGAAGGGCACTTGCGCGGACTTCGCCGCCGCCGCTGCCAAGAAACCGAAAGCCACCAGGGCCAACATGTCCGCCGGGAGTGCGTTGGGGTTGGCCAGCAGATCGCTAATCGCGTAGCTGCCGGTTTCCGCGCGGATAATCAGCGCGCCCAAGAACAGCCCCACGCCGCCCAGGCTGGTAATCACGAGCGCGCGCACGCCGCCCGCCACCGCTTTCGGATTGTCATTATCGAAGGCGATTAGCGCATATGAGCAAAGCGCGGTGACTTCCCAGAAGAAGAACAGCAAGAGCAGGCTATCCGACAACGCCAGCCCGACCATCGCGCCAATAAAGAACAACATCAGCGCATAGTAGCGGCCTAGGTCGGCTTCGCCCTGCATATAATTCACGGAAAAGATGACGGTCAAACTGCCGATGACGGCGGCCAACACGGCCAGAGTCGCGCCGAGGCCATCGGCCACGAACGAGACATCGCCAAAGGCCGCGCCCAGCGTAAAGAGCGACACGGGGTCTGCTTGGGCCAACGGCAACAGCCCCAGCGAGAGCAACCCCGCGAGCACCGCTGTACCGACGGCGGCCATGTGCTTGTGCGCGTCTGAGCGCAGCGCCAGCACCAGAAAGGCACCGCCCCACAAAACACCAATAATGAGTGCGATCAAGGTCAGTAACATGCGGTTACCCTTTCAACTGGCCAAATTCGCGGATGTCCATAGTGCCGCTTGCCTGGAAAAGCTGCACAGCAACGGCCAGCGCGATCACCATCAGCATGGTGTCGGCAACGATAATGGCCACGGCAATGCTTTCGGCCAAGGCAAGTTGGCCGCTGGCCTCGCCCGCCGCCACGATGAGCAGCAAAATGGCTTTGACCATAATTTGCAAAATCGCGATCATCTTCAGCAGATGCCGCGTGACCATCAGGCCGTACCAGCCCAGGCCCAACAGCGCAAACGCGCCGACGATGACGATTGTAGTGTCTGGCATCAGCTTTCTCCTTCTATGGTCGTCAATTCATCGGATGTCGTCACTGGCGTTGTGTGCGTGGCTTTTTCATCGCCCAGCAAACCCAACACGCCCAACGCACCCGCGAAGATGATGACCAACTGCACGAACACATCAGCACTGCGTTGCCCCCAGAAGACCGCTTCGAAATCGCTCGCGGTACCGCTGCTGGCAGGCTCACCTATCTGATGCACCAACAACAGGCCCACGATAAACGTGATGCCCGCCGCCAACAATCCGGCGACCAACGGCGGTACGATGGTCGGTAAACGTTCGGTCATATTTTGAGGTAGTAGGCTATTTGTAAAAGCAAATAAAACGGCGACCAGCCCCGCCCCCACGCTAAGTTCGATCACGGCGGCGAAGTGCGCGCCCATTAGGTAGAGGATGACGGAAGCCAAGCCGCTGATGGCGGCCAAGGCGATGACTGTGGTCACCAGTCGTTGCGACCACAACGCATAGAGGGTGAAGAACAAAACGCCAAGTATTAAAAATGCATATATCATGAAAGTGTCCATTCTTGGCTTACCAACTGTTGTTCATATCGTACGAGACGCAGGGCATCGGCCCTAGTGGCATTAGTCACTAAGGAGATACTCATTTCGTCATTTTTATGGGGTGAACCCCCCATGCGGGCATGGGGTGTTTAGGAGGGGATGGGCATGGGCTCATCGTCCAGGGAAATAATGCCTTTGCGCAGGGCGTATTTCACCAATTCGATGCGGCTGTGTAAATCCAGCTTGCGCATGATATTATCGCGATGACGATCCACAGTTTTGGCGGATATATCGAGTTGTTCCGCGATTTTGACTACGGGCCAATCTTCGGCCAGGTAAAACAGCACTTCCCGCTCGCGGCGGGTCAGCGGGTCGGCGGATTTTTCGCATTGGCTACAGCGTACCACGCGCGCCAGGTAATCATCAATCAAGGTGCGGGCCAGGCGCGGTTCCAGGTAGGCTTCCCCCACCGCCGCGCTGCGGATCGCGCGCAGCAGGTCGGGCGTACCCAAGCCCTTAAGGATATAACCCGCCGCACCAGCGGTCAGCATGCCGAAAAACTGCTGGGCGTCGTCTTGCACGGCCATGCCCACAACGGCAATTGCGGCATCGTGGGCGTGCACATGGCGCACGGCTTGTATGCCATCCATGCCCGGCAAGCACACATCCATCAAAACGACATCCATCGACAGCGTGTCTAGCGCATCGAGCAACGCTTCGGCAGTGCAGTATTCACCCACCACCACGATTTCCTGGTCTTCTTCCAAAAGGGTGCGTAATCCTGCGCGGACAACGGCGTGATCGTCTACGATTGCAACGCGAATGGTCATTGTCCTTCTCCACAACTTAGAATGCGGGGTTCTCGTTCTCCTGTCGGCAACGTTTTATAGTGTCTTTAGTATAGGAGAGAGCGCCCCGCTTAGGTGCGAAGATATGCCAAATAGCGCGCGGATAAATGCTAAAATGCCCGTCTGTAGCCGAGAAACCTAGCGAAAATGGGCCACCCAGGCCATGTTGACTGGTGCTAAGCATTTTAACCTATAGGTCACGATAGACAAGTTTAGGAGGTTGCTATGACAACCCAACAACGGATTGTAATCATTATCGATAACATGGAACACGCCAAGCGTTCCATCGCGCGCGCCATCGAACTCGCGCACGCCGACCGCACGGAAATTATCTTGATCGGCACTGACCCGCAGCACGGCAAACGCCATATCGAGCGCTTGCGCCGCGACATCGGCAACCAGGGCCTCACCAACCGGGGCTATGTGTTGGATAACCCCAGCGACGATGAATTGGCACGTTGGATAAGCACCGAACAGGCCGACATTATCATCGTCCCCCAGGAAGACAAAGGCCGTCTAGAGCGCCTGCTGATGGGTGACAAAACCAAAACCATTGAACACCAAACCGCAGCGAATATCATCCGCATTCCGGTCTAACCCCGCGCTTAATCGGCCCCGAAGACTTTCTCGGGCCGCCAGACCGCCTGGTCATCGGCTTCGCCTTCGCGGGCCATAATACCCACAAAGTCGCCATCGTGCGTCCAGACCTGGACCGGCCCCCGGTTGCTAATCCCCAATTGCAATGGGCCGCCCTGGCGCACCGTAGCGGCTTGCTGGTTATTGAGCTCGATATACGGCAATTGGCTAAGCCCAGCCCGCACGCTCATAATATGGGTTTGCCAGGTGCCAGCCGCGATATCAGCTTCCAACTGACGCCAGGGCACCGCGTTGGATAGCGTAAAGTTATCGCCGCTGGCCGTGCGCACCAAGCCATCCAGATACGCCCCCTGGCCCATCACCTGCCCCAAGTCGTGTGCCACACTGCGAATATACGTCCCTGGCGAGCAACGTACTGTGATAATCGCTTCGGGGTACACAAAGCTCTCTAACGTCAGTTTATAAATGGTGACCTCCCGCGCAGCGCGTTCGACTTCCTCGCCCCGGCGCGCCTTTTCGTAGAGCTTCTCGCCGCCCTGTTTGATCGCGCTATACATCGGCGGTACTTGCTGGATATGCCCCGTAAACCCGCTTAACTGCGCTTCGAGTTCGACCCGTGAAAAGGGCATGGCTTCCGATGAGGGGGTGATTTCGCCTTGGGCGTCGTAGGTGGTGCTGGTGGCGCCAAAGCGCACGATGGCCTGATACGTCTTGGTATGGCCCATAATATATTCGCTCAAGCGGGTGGCCTTGCCCAAACACAGCACCAATACGCCCGTTGCGGTGGGGTCGAGCGTGCCCGCATGGCCAACTTTCTTAACGCCCGTGCTGCGCCGCACCCGATTTACCACATCGTGGCTCGTCCAACCGGCGGGTTTATCGATGTTGAGTAAACCGAAGGTCATAAGGTTGTCGCTTTCCTGTTTATCATTCTTGTCTCGCTACTGCTGCATAGCGCCACCAGGCGACCATCAACGCGCCCCAGGCCAACGCCAACAACACCCCAAACAGCGCGGACGGCCACGCGCCCAGGACGCCCAAAATTGCTAGGATAATCCAACCTGCGGCCAATACGCGCCAAACACCGATTATTTGAGGCTGCAAATCCCCCGCGACTGCCCCCGTGACGCCATCCACCAACACCACCTGGCGGCTACCCGGCATCCGCCAAATATACAGCGGCACCAGGACAAGCTCAGCCCGTTCATCCGCCCAGGAGGGTTCCAGGCGCAGATTATGCACATCCCGCCCACTGGCCAGATACACCCGTGCGCGGTGCAAGGCTTCTGCGCGCGCGGCCTCGTGAACAGCCTCGGCGGGACGATCCGGCCCGTATAACGCGGTCGATAGGACATCGGCGCCGTACAGGGGCACCGCTTGGGCCACGGGCAACGCATTCAGCAGCCCGCCGAGGAGGGCCAGAGCGCGCGCAGCACTGGCCGAAGCCAACGTCGCTTCATAAGTTTGCTCTAGCGTGCCCGCTACAGGGCGCAGATTGGGCGTGTAGCGCGGGGTTTGATGCGGCGCGGGTTCTGGGGCCTCGACTTCCTCTTGGGCGTGCCACGGCGCATGGAGTCGCCCGACCCAGCGCCAGGTCGGCACATACAACGCCTGTACATTTTCGGCATCCACCGGGTACCCGAGCCCCGCCACCCACAAGCGGCCACGTTGCCAGGCGCGCGCGGCCTCTTGGGCGGCGGATAAATTCAGCGCAAAGGGGATACGTGCGGCATCGGGCAGTAAATCGCGCAGTAGTTTTTCATCTACGGGACGCCATTCATCCGCGCCGCACAGAGCACACGACCCCGGCGGCACATCGCGCGGATGGACGCGATGTCCGCCGCAGTTGTGGCAGGCGTGCTCGGCCCAGGCACGCGGGCCAGGATCATCGGGCGGGGTGGGTGATTCGGCGTGCGCACGATATAATTCGGCCAGCATCCGCCGCGCGGCCTTGTGATCAGGATCGAGCCGCAGAATATTTTCTAGCGCCAAATGCTTATGATAAGCTGTGCGTGCGGCGACGGCATACAACTGCCAGGCGACTAAATTATCGGGCTCGGCGCGCAAAAGAGGTATGAGAATATCGCGCGCATCGGGCGCATCCCCAGCGCGCAAGAGTTCGCGCGCGTCGCGCAATTGCTCATCTGTGGTCATTCGACCTCCCAGGCTGACTATAGTTCTATTGTAGTGGGCGCTGTGGCACGCGGCAACGTTCGAGTTATGGCAGATCGGCGCAGACGCGCTAAACTCAGAGGAGAAAAGTTAAGAGACCACGATTCATGATCCCCATCGGAGACTATAGCCCAACCAAGCGCCGCCCATTTCTAACCTACACGTTGATTCTCATCAATGTACTGGTGTTCCTGTGGCAACAGACACTCAGCCAGGTGGCACTTTTTAACGCCTTCAATGATTATGCAGTAGTGCCCGCCCTCATCGTAGCCGACCCCCTGAGCCTGGAAGCCTTTCTGGATAGCCTGCGCAGTATGTTTATGCATGGTGGCTGGCTGCACCTGGGCTCGAATATGCTCTATTTATGGGTGTTTGGCGACAATATCGAAGATCGGCTAGGCCGTCCGCTCTATCTGACGTTTTATCTGGTGGCGGGCTTCGCGGCGGTCTTCGCGCAGGTCATCATCGACACCGAATCGACCATCCCGATGGTGGGCGCGTCGGGCGCTATTGCGGGGGTACTGGGCGGCTATTTGCTGCTGCATCCGGCGCGGCGCGTCCGTAATCTGGTGTTTTTAGGGTTCTTCATCTTCTTTATCGACTTGCCCGCCGTTGTGGTGTTGGGCTTTTGGTTTGTGTTACAACTCGTCAGCGGGCTGGCGTCGCTAGGGGTAGAAACCAGCGCGGGCGGGGGTACAGCTTTCTTCGCGCATATCGGCGGGTTCATCGCGGGTATGGCGCTGATGAGCGTCCACCGCTTGACCTTTGGCGCGCCCCCACCCGAACCCTTGCCTGCGTCGCGCACGCGCTACGGGCAATTCGCGTCTTCTATGCGGCGGCGTCCACCGGGCGCACCACAGCGCGAACCGCGCAGCAAAGACACCAACCCCAATCGCCTCTATCCGCGCCAGGTTGCGCCCCGCCCAGATTTAACCGACCAACAACGCCTGGCCCTGCGCGAGCGCAACCATGCGCTGCTCGTCGCCTGGGACGAATCCGCCCCGGTGTGGATGATTAGCGACGACCGCACCTATTATGGCCGCGTGCTAGAACTCACCCCCGAGAAGGTTTTAATCCGTGAAAGCGATGGCTCATTGTTCAATATTCCATTGGAAAACATCGCCCGAGTATCATGAGGCGGTTACACGGGGACGGTCATAACCGGGGCAGGCAGCATAGCGGCTTCTATGTTATGATCGTGGCATCAATGAACGCCCCATTAATCCTTGCACAACATCAAGAGGAGATGCAGCATGCCTCGGGTACCCGCCCCCAACCCCTCTTTCATACAGCCAACCCTGGGCTGCACGAACGAATGGCGTTTTCCGCATTACGATAGCGCTTTACGGCAAAAGCTCTCGGTAGACGGCGCGCAACCTATCCCGCTGATCGCCGAGCGCGCCTGGCAACGAACGTTCACGCCTTTGTTGGGCGCTACCTACATCGAATGGCGCTATTACAGCATCATCAGTGCATCTTTCCATGGCATTTTGGGCGTCGCATTCGTGAACCCCTACAATCGCGTGCCTTTCATTGCGGAAGAAGGTATGCTCGTCATCCTGGCAGGGATGGTAGATGCGCCCCGCGATGGTACCGGGCTGGGCGCAACCATCCAGGCCAACCAGCACGCGGAATTGTGTTATATGCACCTATTCCCAACTGCTGCGTGCACGTTCGAAGGCCATACCTTCCATGGTGAATATCAGGGCGTCACACTGCATATGGAGCAACCGACGACCCAGCAAGCCGAAATCAACTTGACTAACCCGGACGGGCTCGATGTCGCGCTAACCTTGAACGGGCTCCCAGGCTTTGAAATCCCACCGCATTATGCCGACGACCTGCGCCGCGTGCCTGGCGCGCATTGGACGGTCTACTGCCCGGCGCCCGTGGCCACCACCAGCGGACGCATCCAAGCAAGCAGCCACTTTTTGCGCGGTCTGCGCCACAAGCCCGACCCTAACCGCGCGAATCGCATTTCGGATACGCTGTACCACAGCGGCGATTTGGACATCACTTGGCAGGACGCCAGCGGCTATTACGAACATAGCTTTGGATTGAATCCGCTGCCCTTGCATGGGTGGGATTTTCTCTTTGTGACGGATGCGGCCCACAAGCGCGGCATCGTCATGCAGACCTACCCGCGCAGCGAATCGTTACGTTATATCGAAACCTGTTGGTGGTCGGATGAAGGGCCGCAATATGTGCGTTTCACCGCCGATCAGATGGATATGCACTGGGTCGAAAACTATACCGACCCAGAAGTAGGCGTGCCCTTGCCAACGCATCGGCGCATCCAGGCCCGGGGCCAGGGCCTACGCTTGGAGGTCGATAACTTTGTGACACATCAGATCGCATTTTTACGCGCACATAAGCTCGCGGTGCGGCATTTCTTCATCTCCGAGCAGATCGGTTTTTGTGATTGGCGGCTAACGACGGAGGGCGGCGAAGTGCTCGCCGAAGTCGTGGGCCAACCCTGCGGGGGCGAGGTCGCGCATTTTCGGGCGCGCGCCCCGCGATTACGCTAAAGGCGAACCGCATGCAACCATCTTATGACGTTATCATCATCGGCGCGGGGCCTGCCGGAAGTGGCCTGGCGTATTGGCTCGCGCGGCAAAATCTGTCCGTGCTGCTGGTGGATAAACATGACTTTCCGCGTGATAAGACCTGCGGCGATGCATTGAGCCCCCGCGCGCAGCACTTTCTGGCCCTGATGGGCCTGCGGGATAGCGTACCGGCTGAGGCCCATCACGCGCCCGCAATTCAGATTTACGCCCCGAATGGCGCCTGCGCCCGGACGGAAGTCAACGGCGCAGGGGATATGCCCGACCGGACGCTCGTCTTGCCCCGCTTCCGCTTCGACCATATGCTGCAATCGGCAGCCGTGGCGGCGGGCGCGCGCTTTAGCGTGGGGCATGTGCGCACATTGACCTACGACGCTGGCCGGGTGTCGGGTATCGCACTGGATGGCCGGACAGTTTTGGCGCGCCTGGTGGTTATCGCCACCGGGGCCGCAACCGGTTTGCACAGCGGGGCGGGACTGGCACCACGCGCCCAATCTGTGCACACCGCTGCCGTCCGCCGCTATTACGACGATGTGCGCAGTTTGGGCGATGAATTGATGCTGTTTTTGAACGACATCCCCCTACCCGGCTATAGCTGGGTCTTCCCGACGCAAGACGGCGGGGTGAACATGGGCTATTGGTACAGCGGCACGGATGGCACATCATCGCGCGGCAGTCTGCCGGGGCTCGTCGCGACACATCCGCAACTGTCCGCGTTGCTGCATGGCGCGACCGCGCGCGAGACCAAAAGCTACCCCATCCGCACGGATTACCGCAGCGCGCCCAAGCTGGCCCCAGGCGTGATGGCCATTGGCGAAGCCGCCGGGCTCGTGAATCCGTTTACCGGCGAAGGCATCGACTACGCGCTAGAGTCCGCGCACATGGCCGCCGAGGTGATCGTATCAGCAATGGCGACGACGCAATACCCCAGCGTACAAGATTTGAAACCCTACATCGGGGCCTTACGCGCGCATTTCTTGCGCTTATTCCTGCTGATGGATGTCGCGCATGATTATCTGTTTGCACCCCGTATTCTGAACAATATTTTTGGCGGCGGCGCGCGGCGCCAACGCACCGTGGATGAACTGATCGCGGTGTGTTTTGGCGCAGCAGAACCCCTAGGGATGCTCAAGCCGCGCATTTTGCGCGATGTAGCCGGGCTGTAAGGCTTTTCCAGAAAAATAATTACCCCTCCCCATCCCCCTCCCGGAATTCAGGGAGGGGCCATTATGCGCACGAGTAATGGAGAACGCAAAACAAATCCGTATAAAACCGAGGGCTTAAGCCCTCGGTTTTGGCAGAAAAAACATTTGTGTTTGTTTTGAACTGTCCATAAGTTCTCCCCCTGAATTCGGGGGGAGCTAGAGGGGGGTAAAATCAAGACGGTATCCTTTTCGACAAAAGCAAGCGGCATAGTTAAATACTTGGAAAAGCCTAAGGCAAAATCCGGGTAAAATAGCGCTTTCGCGTGCTATACTCGGCCACGATTCCGCAACCAAAATAGGAGCGCTCGCGATGCATACGACAATCACGCTCGTTCGGCACGGCGAAACCGACTGGAACGCGACCCGCCGCTGGCAGGGTATCGCGCCCGTACCCCTCAACGAGAATGGCATCCAACAAGCGACCGAAACAGCCAGCCACCTAACCGACGCGGGCATTACAAAAATCGTAGCCAGTGATCTCTCGCGCGCGTACCACACCGCCCAGATCATCGCGGAACGGCTGCATTTGCCCATCGACATCGACCCGCGTTGGCGCGAGGTGGATGTCGGGCGCTGGCAAGGATTGGCCCATGATGAAATCCTCGCCTGGGATGCGGCGGCTTTCGCAGTATTCACCCAGGCGGATTATCTCGAACGTGCATTTCCTGATGGCGAACGCAACCGCGACCACATCGCCCGTACGCAAGCCGCGCTGGATGACCTCATCACGCGCTATCCTGGCGAGCATGTTCTGGTGGCGACGCATGGCGGCAGCATCCGCGCGGCGATTTTTCATTTGTGTGGGCAGTATATCGACAAAGCGCCGAATTGCTCGATTACCCAAGCCCATTACGCGGGTGGCGCGTGGGATGTGGCCTGCATCGCCCAACCCGCCGCCAGTTTACGCGCCTAGCCCCCTGGATATATACAGCCATAACCGACCATCCGCAATAGGACATGCACAACGCCCCGGCAAAACCGGGGCGTTTTTTCACTTGATAGGGGTTTTACGGCACGAAAATTAACCGCCTGTCACAGGGATGTTGCCCGCTTCACCTGTGATGACATCGTAATAGGGGCGGTAGCTCCAGCCGACGGTGCCATCTGGGGTGCGGATTTCTAGCCAGGTGCCCGCTTCGTTGCGGCCTAGCACATCGACCACGGTGCACCAGGGCACACTCGCAATTCGTTCGGCACGGACGCTCGGCGCGGGGGCGGTCAGGTTATTGTCATAATCCACGCGCCATGCATCTTGGGGTTGCGCGCCATCAATCGGCGTGATGATGAGTTCCACTTCGGCATTACCCGTAAAGTGAACCGTCTCCAGGAATATATTCACCTGCTGGCAGGGCACGCTCGTGGTAAAGAATCCGGTCAGGGTACGCGGAGCATTAAAATCCACATCCATGGGGCCGGTAATGACCGGGGCTTGATTAACAAATAGCCGCGCGCCATCCTCTACTGTGACCGAAAACTGATCGGTGCCGACGGTCGGCAAACGTCGCGTGGTTGTCCATTCGGTCGAGAAATTATCGGCAGCGACACCAAAGAGCGGGGCACCACCGCCCCAATCAAAATCGATGCGGTCGCGGCAAACCGTGTCTACTGGCGTGGTGGTTGCAAAAATATCCGTGGTGTTGAAAAAGCTTCCGGTCCAATTGCCACTCGGACAGGCTTGCGCTTGGGCCGTGTCGGCGGGTAGGGCAAAAATCGCCAACAGGGCCACACCTACGAGCATGCAAAATAAGCGTATAGCGTTACGCATATAGATGTTCTCCGTTTTCTTATAGCCATTTCCCGCAGCTATTCATTTTCCGCATCGTATCAAGCGCTGGTTGCTTACAGGTCGTTCGACCCATGGCCCCAAAATATGTCCAATCGAACTACAGCGCCTAGGCCAGTTGCCCAATACACCCGCCCCGTAATTACCATATACTCAAATACTACTGAGAGATAGCTACCGCATTATCATTTAAGGATTTGATATTATGGCTCAGGGATTTGCTTTGTGGTTAACTGGCTTGCCTGGCTCTGGCAAAAGTACGCTGGCGGAAAGCATCGCACGGACGTTACACCGCCGCAACATCTCTTGCCAAGTGCTCGACTCAAACGACTGGCGCAAAATCCTGACGCCGCAGCCAACCTATAGCCCCGAGGAGCGCGACTGGTTCTACGATGTATTCGCGCATATCGGCGCGGTGCTGACGCAAAATAAGGTCAATGTGTTGTTCGTGGCCACCGCCAACCGCCGCAACTATCGCTACCGGGCACGTTTGCGCATCCCGCGTTTTGCCGAAGTGTATGTGGAATGCCCGCTAGAAGTCTGTCGCCAGCGCGACCCGAAGGGGTTGTACGCCAGGGCCGCCCAAGGGCTGGCTTCCGGCGTGCCCGGTTTTGATGCCCCCTACGAAGCGCCCCTGGCACCCGAAATTATCGTCAACACGGCGGAGTTACCCTTAGATGTATCGGCCCGGCGAGTGGTGGGCCAGTTACGGCGGCTCTCGTTCTCCGCATCGCTGGCCCATTAAAGCCGGGCAAACCCTAATAAATCAGATCGCCAGAGATAAAAGCCGCCGTGCGCGGGTCTTGCGGGGATTCAAAAATCTGGCTTGGCGGGCCAGTTTCCACCAGTTTGCCATCCAAGATGAGGGCCAGGCGTGTCGCCAAACGCCGCGCCTGAAAAATATTGTGCGTTACGATGACCATCGTCGGCTTGTATTCGGCGTGGGCTTCGCGCAAGTAGTTCTCAATCACGCGGATGTTATAGGGGTCAAGGTTAGCAGTTGGTTCATCCAGCAGCAATAGTTCGGGGCGCAAGACCAACGCCCGCGCCAGGGCGACGCGCTGCATCTCGCCGCCGGAGAGGGTACGCGGGCGCGCGTCGGCCAGATGCCCTAGCGCCACGCGCTCTAGCGCTTTTTCGATCTGGCCATTTAGCGGGATGCGGCGCAAGCGCAAGCCATAAGCCACATTGCCGCGCACCGAACGCGAGAGCAAGATTGGCCGCTGGAAGACCATGGCCAGGCGCTGCCGCTGCGCAATGGTCGCGTTGCTATAGGTGGCCGCCTTGCTACCCAGATTAACCGTCACGGTGCCGCGCGCAGGCGCTTCTAGCAGGGCCAGCAAGCGCAAGAGCGTGCTCTTGCCCGCGCCACTCGGCCCGATAATCGCTAGAATCTCGCCAGGCTGCACGCTGAACGCGGGTAAATCCAGCACCGTACGCCCGGCATAAATTTGTTGAACGTTTTCTAAATTCGCGAGGGTCATCATCTTATTTCCACATTATTAGCGCGTGATGCGGCCTTGCAAAGCCACCACCAAAAAATTAGCGGTAAACGACAAACTGAGCAAAATGATACCAAACGCCAGCGCCAGATCGAAATTCCCCTGGCGGGTTTCTAGCACGACTGCCGTCGTCAAGACGCGCGTGCGCCCCGCGATATTACCACCGACGAGCATCACCGCGCCGACTTCCGAGATGATGGAGCCAAACCCGGCGACAATCCCGACGATGACCCCCGCGCGGGCTTCCCACAGTTGGGCCAGGGTCACTTGCAGGCTGGTGGCGCCCAGGGTGCGCAATTGGGGCCGCAACATCGGATCAACCCCCATGACGCTGCTCATGGTAACGCCGATAATCAGCGGGGTGGCGATAATTGTCTGCGCGATAATCATGGCCCGCATCGAAAACAACCAACTCAGGTCGCCCAGCGCGCCGCTGCGCGACAAAAACAAATACACGACCAGACCCACCACCACAGGCGGCAAGCCCATCCCGGTATAAATGACGGCCACCAAGATGCGTTTTCCTCGGAAGCGCGTCAACGCGACGAGCGTGCCAAGGGGCACGCCCAAAATAGTGCTGAGGACCAAAGCCGCCCCGGTAACTTCCAGGGACCGCCAGGCAATTTCCAGCACCTCGGGATCGAGCGCGATAAGCAACTCAATCGCTTGCCGGAAGGCTTCAAGAAAGGTGCTCACGTTTTGAGAGTCAGACTCTTCAGTCGCGTCGGGCGCTTCATCTTCCACATCTTCTTCGCCCATGTCTTCATCTTCCATTTCGGCCTGGGCCTCTAGCCAGGGCTCCGAGTTGGGCGTAAAGAGTTGGTTGCCGTTGACTTCAAATTCGCTGATGAGTTGTTGCGTAGGCACCGAGATCAACCATTCGACAAACTGCTGCGCCAGATCGGCATTAACGTCTGGGTGAAGTTCTTGGCTGACGGGCATCACGCCATAAGGATTAAACAGCACAGGGTCGCCTTCGACCAAGAGTTCCAAGGATAGCCCTTCTTCCACCTGCGCCAAATAGGTCGCGCGGTCACTGAGGGTATAGCTCAGGGTTTCGTCCGCGATGCCCAACACCGCGCCCATGCCCTGGCCGGCTTCCAGGTACCAGTTGCCCTCTGGCTCGATCTCAGCTTCGGCCCAAACGCTGAGTTCTTTGCTATGCGTACCGCTATCGTCGCCGCGCGAGACGAACGAGGCTTCTTGTTCGGTAATTTGCGCGAAGGCTTCGGCGGCGCTTTCCAAGCCCGCGATACCTGCCGGGTCATCCGCCGGGCCAACGATCACAAAGTCGTTAAACATGACATCAAAACGCGCCGGGGCATAGCCTTCTTCCACAAATTGATCTTCGCGCGCGCGGGCGTGCACCAGCACGACATCCGCATCGCCGCTACGGCCAATTTCTAGCGCCTGGCCCGTGCCCACCGACACGACATCGACTTCCGCATTAAATTCTTCTTCAAATACGGGCAAAATAAAATCCAGCAAGCCGGAATCTTCGGTGCTGGTGGTGGTAGCCAGGATCAACCGTTCGGGGTCGTCATCTTGGGCCATAACGGGCGTGGCGACTATCACCGCCAACAGAGATACAATGATCAATATACGGGTCAGTATAGAGCCTCCATAAACATAAACATATGCAATTCGAGAGCTATGAAAGGGGCGTTGATACCTGCATTGTACCTATTTCAGAACGGAATAGCAATAACAACTCAGTAGCGGGTGTATATTCATATATGTAGATATGAGGTAACTGCTCAGGCTATGCCAATTCTTCCCCCTCACCCCCTTAATCCCCCTCTCCCAAACGCCGCTTTGCGGCTGGTAGAGGGGGAAAACGACCCGAAACCGACACTTTTTGCCCCTCTCCCAGGGCTGAAAGCCCGTTTGGGAGAGGGGTTGGGGTGAGGACTGATGGAGAACGCAAAACAAATCCGTATAAAACCGAGGGCTTAAGCCCTCGGTTTTGGCAGAAAAAACATTTGTGTTTGTTTTGAACTGTCCATGAGTCGTTACGATATGAGAACGGATACTCCCTAGTTATTTACGATTTTGGAAACCAAACAGGCAACACCTGTGCTATACTTCAGCAAAACACCCGCTAATCTGAAGAATGACATGCCCATCCCGCATTCGTGGAACATTTCGCCCGAAGATGCCGTGCGCTTGCA
>DAOTVD010000178.1:0-5745 GCA_034437075.1 Anaerolineae bacterium | reverse complement strand
GGCTCAGCTTGGCGACCGCTTGCGCGTGCAGGTCTTGGGGTTGGGCGTGCTGCGGGCTGCCGCGCAAGTCGATGTCTTCACTCAGATGGGGGTAGTGGTTGGCCTCGCGATAGAGGCCGATGGTGGTTTCGGTGCCCGCCAGGATGAGCGGCTCGGTTTCGTTTTGCAGCGCCTCGGTGATGTAGTTTTCGACCTGCTTCAAATAGCGGCTGAGTTCTACTTTCTGGTAAGCACCATCGGCGGGGTCGTGGCTATGATAGATGGGGTTTTCGCCACTGCCCGCGCCGCTATGATATTGGGTTTCGACCTCGGGCTGGTCGTATTGCAAGGCTTCGTCCAGGCTGCGCGGCATGTCCTCCGGCAAGGTGACCTCGCCAAAGGTGTAGCGCGTGCATTGATACAGCTTGACTGTCTGCTGGCCGATGGCCAGCAGGAAGAAATAGCCGTTTTCATCCCAAAAAGGCACCAGCGGCTTGATATGAAAGCGATCCGAAACGGTCACCATCTCGGGGAAGTCTAGCGGCAATTGGTGCATGATGAACTGGTCTTCGCTCATGAACAGGGCGAGCCCGTCGCTTTGTTGCTCAAAGAAGCCGTAATCCTGCTGCAAGCGGCGGCCTGGCGCCAACACGGCTTGGACGATTTCATCGGGCCAGGCGGTGGATAGTTGACGCTCGGCGTCCCCCATCAGATTCTTAAAGCGGATCGGATTCTGGCGGGTTTCGGCCCCAGCGCGGTAGGTAGGCATATAGAGCGACACGCTCGGCAGGGCTTCGTGGTCCAGCAATTGGCGTAAATCATCTTGGGTGAATAAGTTCATGGCGTTCAAAGGCATATGTTTGTTCCTCCTCGTGGGTTTATGTTTGGGTTGTGGTTTACCCCCATCGCGATTTCATTTATCACACAGGGCTGAAGCCCCTTGTGGTGCTTCTGATAGGGGCTAAAGCCCCTTGTTAATTTCATACGAGAGGGATAGGCGGCACTCGCTAAACGGACTGGGCGAGCAGGGTCGGGTCAACATTGCGCAGGCGGAAGGCTTCGCTGATGTCGCGCAGGGTCAGCATGCCCACGAAGGTCGCGCCGCGCAAAACCGGCACCGCGTCCAGTTGATTGGCGGCATTGTCCAATTGGCGTTGTACGTCGTAGAGATCATCGCCGGGGGCCACCTGGGGCGGGTCGGTCAGCATGATCTCGCGCAGGGGCGTTTCGCGGCTGTGGGTATCCAGGCCTTGCAACAGCGTGGAATAATTCACCAGGCCCAGGAATTCGCCATTGTCGATGACCGGAAAAGTCGCCTGGAAGCCGCTGAGCGTGGCTTCTACGGCTTCGCGCAGGGTGTTATCCGGCGAGAGATGGCGCACATTGCGCGAATAGACCTGATCGACCTGTACGCCGCGCAACATCGCGCGCAATTGGGCCAGGCGTTCCTCGTGCCCCGCGCCGATATAGACGAAGAAGGCGATGAAGATCAGGAACAGGCCACCCCCGACGAAGCCCCACAGACCCAGAAATAAGGCCGTCACGCGGCCCACCGTCGCGGCGATGGAGGTCGCCTGGGTGTAGCGTAACTGCGTAGCCAACAGCGCGCGCAAGACGCGCCCGCCGTCCATGGGGAAGGCCGGCAGCAGGTTGAATAGCCCCAAGAAGATGTTATAGATAAACAAATACGTGAACACGCCAGAGACGGTCACGGCTTCTAGGTCTTGCAGCAACACCACCGGGTCCATGAGGTCTAAAAGGCCCAGCGCGAACACGGGCAAAAAGAGAATCGCAATAACCGCATTCACCGCCGGGCCGGCAATGGCCACGATGAATTCTTCGCGCGGGCGCTCGGGGATTTCTTCCAGTTGGGCCACGCCGCCAATCGGCAAGAGCGTGATCTCGCGCACGCCGACGCCGAAGCGCCGCGCGGCCACGCTGTGCCCTAGTTCGTGCAAGGTCACGATGACGAACAGCCCTAGGACGACAATCACGCCGAACAGGGCACCCGCCGGGCCGGCTGCCGCGATAAGCCCAAACTGAATCGCCGCCCACACCAGAATCAGCGGGAAGGTGATGTGCATGCGGATGTCGATGCCCAAAATGCTGAATAATTTCAACGAACTGCTCATGTTAACTTGTATTCTCCTTGATTGTTGATTAGCCCTAGCCTAACGGATTCTGGCGCGCGTGGGAGCGGATGATAGGGCAGAATCCGTATGGGTCAGAAGGACTATTTTCGCCTGAGTGGTTCTTGTGGATACTGCCATGTCGGCCAGGTGGGGTTTGTCATGCTCGGACATCTGGCTTAGGGTGACGGGGACTGTATACAAGCCTAAAGGATGCATTATGCGAAATGCCTTTCGTTTATTCCTGATGATCATCGGGCTCGTGTTCGGGTTGCTGATGGCCGTGCCCAGCGTCATTGCACAACAGCCAGACGAAGCGACCGAGCAAATTAACGCTGCCCTGAGCGACCTGAGCACCCAGGTGGGCCAGCAAGTGACCCTGGATGACCTGGCGCGTTGGACGTTCGAAGAGCGCCAATTCAACACCGCCGCGCTGGGTTGCCCACAACCTGACCAAACCTATGCGCAAGTCATCACCCCCGGCTATCGCTTTACGCTGACTTACGAAGGCCAGCGCTACGATTATCGCGTATCCACTGACCAAAACACCGTGATTCTGTGCTCGGTGGAAGACCAATCCGCCGAAGACGCGCCGGACGATCCGCAACGCCTCATCATGGATGGGCCAGTTGTGGCCGTTTCGCCGCTGGTGACCGAACCGGGCACGGTTGTGCAGGTCATCGCCAATGGCTTTCCGCCGAATCGCGTGGTGGTCGTGGGCCTAGGCCGTCCCGAATCGGAATTTGATGTGCTGCGCACCACGCGCACGAATAATGAAGGCGTCGTGACGCCACAGGTGACCATTCCCGACGGTTTTTCGCCCATGGACGAGGCCGTCATCGTCATCGAAACGGACGATAACAGCATCCGCGTGACTTCGCATCCGATTCGCATTGTGGCCGAACAAGCCGCGCCCGCGCCGAGTGGCAACCCGGTCGTGACGCTTTCCGACCGTAGCGCGCCCGTCGGCGGCGTCCTGAGCCTGACCGCCACGGGGTATCCGCCCAATAGCGATCTGATTATCGGGATGCGCCCGCAGGTCTCGAACAACTTCGTGTATTCTCTGCGCGAGACGACCAACGCCGAAGGCGCTCTGACGACCGAAATCGTCGTGCCCGAAACCGCCCAGGTGGATCAGCCTTATGTTGTACTGGTAGAAGTGGCCGACAATCGCAATTATGAGGCGCTCTCGCCCGCTTTCGTGCCCACTGGCCCGGCTCCGACCCAGCGCCCGTAGGGGCAGAGTTCACCAACGCGGATATTTACCTCATCGCGGCATCGCGGCGGGGGATGGCGGGACGAATGGCGTCCCCGTGGGTTGCAACGTTAGCGCCGTCCCCATGAGCGTGAACTTCGCGCCGCTGAGCACCGCGCTAGAGCAATTGCTGGCGATCAACGAGCGCACCTACGGCCAATCCGGGTTGTATAACGCGCTGTATCGTTCGGACTTGGCCTTGCAAGGTGTGGATATTGAAAACGGCACGGCGCAAATTGCGCTCACCGGAAATCTGCAAATCGGTGGGGCGTGCGCCGCGCGTCTCCGCCCAGATACGCTATACTGCGCTGCAATTCGCCACGGTAGACGCCGTGAGCATCACGATTGACGGCCAACCGCTGGATGATGTGCTCTCGGCGGGGGGGTAGGGCTAAAATTATGCCGATGGCATTCGGCTAAGCCTTTTCCAGAAAAACAGTTACCCCTCCCTAGCCCCTCCCCGAATTTGGGGGGGGAGCGAGAGGGGGGTAAAAAATTGGCTTCCGATTCGCGCTCAAAGCAAAGGCTGCATGGATCGCTGAATAGATACGTCTGGTTTTTTTGTTGGTTCGGCTCGTATGCGGGTTGTTAATCCGGGGGTGTTGCGGTACAACAGACCTCAACCCGATACATACCGAGCAATCATCCTATGACGCTACATTGGCAAGATACATTTCCCGCAGAGGCCAAGGAAACCGTCCCTTGCCCGCTGTGCGGGGCGGCAGACTATCGCACGCTGGTGACTGAGTGGTCTTTGGGGGTGGTGAAGTGCCAGCACTGCGGCCTCATTTATACCAATCCCCGGCTGAAAGAGTCGCATAAGAATTACTGGTACGACGACGATGCGGCAGATGCCGAAGCGCGGTTTCTGGATAAATATGGCGCGGTGTTTCGGGGCGAGCGACCCCACGACCGTGACCCACACTACCAGGCCCATCTGGCGGAAATCGCGCGCGTGAAGCCCTCGGGCGCTTTTTTGGATGTGGGCGCGCATTGTGGTTTTCTGATGCGCCTGGGCACCGACCGCTGGGATATGGTCGGCGTGGAGCCATCGCCCCTATTCGCGCGCTTCGCGCAGGAGTATTTTGGGCTGGATGTGCGCGCGGGGCTGCTAGAGGAGGTCGATTTGCCGCCCCGGCATTTTGATGTCGTCGCGATGACCGATGTATTGGAGCATGTTGGCGACCCCGGCCCTTTGCTAGAGCAGGTGCGCGCGGTGCTGAAGCCGGATGGGCTGCTCTATATCAAAGTGCCGCATGGCGACTGGAATCGCGTTAAACAAGCCGTGTTGGTGGGGCTGTTGCGCAGCCAACGTTTTGATATTTGGGACAGCCGCGAACATGTGGTGTTTTATACGCAGAAAACCCTGCGCGCGATGCTCGAAAAACATGGCTATCGGGTGCGGCGCATCGGCATCGCGCAGCCTATCAACGCGGGGGGCGGAGTGCATCCCTTGCGCCAAACCGCCTGGGCGCTATCGATGGGGATGTATCGCGCAACGGGCGGATGGGTGAGCCCCTTCGCAGCGAGTCTTATCGCGGAGGCTCACCCTAGCCTGTGATGCGCTACTCGGTGGCGGCGGCGGCGGTGATGCCCAGACTGCTGGGGTCGGCGCGGCCCCCCAAGCATAAGATTAACGTACTACCGTCCAACGTGGAGCGATACTGATACGAACGCCCATTCACCGTCAGGATAATCCGATAGGCGGCGGTGTCGCCGTTGGTCCAAGTGCCGTTGCGAGCCGGGCAATTGAGTTGGCTGTTGGTGTATAGCCAGCTATCCCAGCGATAGCGCGCCCGGTAAGGATATTCAAAATCCGGGTCTTCGGCGCTGCGGTCAACATCCGCGCGGGTAATGGCGGGGCTGAGGTCCAGAAAGCCGCTGAGGTGCTGCATCGCCCGGTCGGTGAGGTCCCAGCCTGAGAGCGCGGCGCCCACGCCCGCCGAGCCGCCAAAGTCCATGCCGACTTCTTGCCCGCCCGCGCAGCGGATAATCTGCGTGCCGTTGCCGTTGGTGCGGAAGGTGTACGAGCGATCTGGCCCGTTAGAGAGCACGCGCACGCTCACCTGATAGCCAACCCAACCTTGGATAAATTCATCCGTGCCTAGCACGCGCGCGTCGCAGGTGGGCACGCCGTTACTGGGGTTGAGGTCTAGCCCTGAGGTTTCGTAGCTCATCGGGAAGGGTAAATCGTCGGAGCCGAGTTCGAGTTGCGCGCGCGTGGGCGCCGGGGAAATGCCCAACTCGCGGGATACGGTACGAAAGACGGCGTCTTCCACCGTGGCCTGGGCGCTGGCGGGTTGGGGCAGTGCGGCGAGCCCCAGCGCGGCGAGCAAGCCCCCGCCCAGAATAATCATGATAATGCGTCGGATTAAAAACATG
>DAOTVD010000177.1:0-1668 GCA_034437075.1 Anaerolineae bacterium | reverse complement strand
GCCCCTGCGCGGTATAGTGCCGGATGAGGTCGCGCCCTTCGGGCACGCTGGTCGCCAGGGGTTTTTCGCTCAGGATATGCTTACCGCTGGCCAGGGCCGCGCGCACTGCGCCCGGCAGCGCGTGGATGGGCACCGCCAGCAGTACCGCGTCGATGTCTTGGCGGGCAAGTAGCGCGTGCATGTCCGTGGTGGTCGGCACATTGTACGGGATCATCTGGGCCAATTGCGCGGCGGTGGACGCCGTGCGGCTATAGATCGCCTGGATGGTATAGTCTTCGGGATGGGCCAGCAGATGGGGTAAATGGGCGTCTTGCACGAACAGCCCAGCCCCGACAAGGCCCACTTTCAAAGGTGGATGAAATGGCATCCTACGTGTCCACTTGCGATTGTTCAGGCTCGATTATACACACGGAATGGGCCTTGTGAACATTTCATAAGTGAATTGTTAGGGACGGACTTACAAATGTGGCCATCTGACACCCCTTATGACACCCCTTATGATGGAGGTAACGACTCAGCCCTCACCCCAACCCCGCTCCCAAACGGGCTTTCAGCCCTGAGAGAGGGGCAAAAAGTGTCGGTTTCGGGTCGTTTTCCCCCTCTACCAGCCGCAAAGCGGCGTTTGGGAGAGGGGGATTAAGGGGGTGAGGGGGAAGAATTGGCATAGCCTGAGCAGTTACAGCCCTCGGTTTATATGGATTCGTTTTCTGTTTACCATCAGGTCAGGGGGTCGTAGGTGATATTCTGATTTTGGAGCAGGTCGCGCGCGTGTTGGGCGCGCAGCACACGGTAAACCGGCTGATACGCGCGGATGAACTCGGGCGAATGTGGCTCGGCGGGGAAGTGCTGCGCCGCGCGGGCCTGGCCCAGCAAGCGCGCCTCGCGCGGTGGAAATTGCTCGCTCAGGTCGGTTGACGCGCTGAGCATCTCGCGGAAGGCATCCCAATAGGTTTGCATAATCCCCGGTTCGCCACCTTGCGCGGCTGCCGATTGGAGCGTCGCCGTAAGCAGCGGATCGAACGCGCCGCCCAGCGCGCGGTAGGGGCGCAGATGCAGCCGGAGCCAGGTTTCGCCCTGGCTGACGCTTTCTAGCAAGGGGCCGTCCTGCGCAGGCGGGTTGGTGTCCCATTGGTGTTGCAGCCATTCGCGCTGGGATGTTTCATCGCGCGAGTGGGGGCTGCCGAAGGTGGCCTGGTGCAACAAGCGATAGACATCCAGCAGGCGCATGATGGGGTAGCGCGCCAGATGCGCCTCAATCAGGGTTTGGATGGGGTTGGTTGTGTGGCTCATGGCTTCTACTATACAGCCCCCTGCGCATTTCGTCACTGATATACTAGATTCAGATACATTTCAGGAGAAATCGTTATGCGCTTTAATCGAATTGCTCTCACCAATTGGAAGAATTTCAGAGAGATCGCGGTGCCATTAGCCGAACGCGCTTTTCTTGTGGGGCCGAATGCCTCGGGCAAATCTAATTTTTTAGATGCTTTTCGCTTTCTGCGGGATGTCGCGCGGCCTGGGGGGGGCTTGCGCAATGCTTGCGCTGAGCGCGGTGGCGTACAAGCAATTCGCTTTTTGAATGCGCGGCATCCGTCTACCAATGTGGGCATCGTCGCAACGGTCGTGACCTCAAGCGGAGACGAATGGATTTACGAACTTTTCTTCAAG
>DAOTVD010000176.1:0-2044 GCA_034437075.1 Anaerolineae bacterium | reverse complement strand
CCGCGCGCCGCCTGAACGAGCGCACCGCGCCGCACGTCCTGCCGCCGGAGTTAACTTTCTTCCCCGCGCTGGAACTAGACACCAACGCCCACCCGGACGAAAACGGCATCTACACCAACCGCGTGAAGGTAGAACTCATCGACCAATGGGCGTATACCTGCCCAGCGGACTTACCCAGCGAGCTAGCCGAACAGTTGAACCTGCTAACTGCTGCTGTCTTTCGTGTGACGGGCTGTCATGATGTCGCGCGGGTAGATTTCCGCATCGCGGCGGATAATACGCCCTATATTCTGGAGATTAACCCGCTACCGGGCCTGCATCCCACGCACAGCGATTTGTGCATCGAGGCTAAGGCGGCGGGCTGGCCGTATGAACGGCTCATCAACACGATTATTGATCTGGCGGTAGCGCGTCACCACTTGCTAGACGACATCAGCAGCCAGGTTCCGCGCCATTTAGGAGGCTAAATGCGCCATTTACCGCCCAACGCCTTTCATCTGGTGATGGACATCGCCTGGTTTGGCGTTGCGTTTGCGGCGACCAGCCGCTTTTTAACCATCTATGCCATCCGGCTGGGGGCCAGCCCGGCGGAATTGACATTACTTACGGCCATGCCCGCGCTGTGTTTGTTTGCTACGGCGTGGTTTAGCGGTTGGTGGCGGCGACGCCACCCCGACAGCGTCCGCGCGATCTTCTGGCCCGCGCTGGGGATGCGCCTGACCTTTTTATTGCCAGTGTTTACGCCCTGGATGCCCGCCGATTATCAAATCGCCTGGCTGATTCTCTCGGTGAGCTTGCCCGCCTTGCCCCAGGGCGTCGCCTCGGTGCTGTTCTGGGGCGTGCTGCGCGAGGCCATTAATGATCCTGACATGCGGCCCCTATTCGGTTGGCGCATGGCCGCGCTGAACCTGACCCTGGGCGCGTCGGTGATCGTCTTTGGCCTGTTTTTGGAGCGCATCGTCTTTCCGCTAAATTATCAGATCATTTTTGGGATCGCGTTTCTCGCGTCGTTGGTCAGTTTTTGGCATGTGGCGCGGGTGCGTGTCGAGCCGGAGCTCTTGCGCGCGACCCGGCCCATTCCCCAAACGCCGCCGCCCAATATCTGGCGCGACCGAGCGTTTGGTACGGTGGCTGGCATCACGCTCGTGACGCATCTGGCGTTTTATGCGGTGTTTCCGCTGGTGCCGCTGTGGCTGGCCGAGGCGCTGAACGCCAGCGACCGTTTCTTGATTGAGTTCGGCCTGGCGGAGCTTTACGCCGGGGCGGCGTTGTCGATGCTGGCCCCGCGCCTGATGCGTCGCTTCGACTTCCGCCCGCTGATCGGCGCGTCGATGCTGCTAACGGGCGCGGCGGTCGGGCTGGTGGTGGCTGCGCCCGCGCTATGGGTCGCGCTCCCGGCGGCGGTGCTCATCGGCGCGGGTTGGACGCTGGTCAGCATCGGCACGCAGGCCATGTTCATGAGCACCGCGCCCGCCCACGCGACCACCGCTTACGCGCTGTTGTTCTCGCAGATTTTGTTTTTCAGTACAGGGGTTGGGCCGTTCATCGGCAACCTGTTCAGCGATTTGGGCTGGCCCTTGGCCTGGGTCTTGCTGGCGGGGATGGGCTTACGGCTAGCCGCCGCCGGATTGGTCTGGTTCTGGCCCGTGCCGCGCCCTGTGCTTAGCCCAGCCCACAAGGCAAGCTGAGCTATCCGGCGCGCTAGAGGTTTTCGGCCCTCGGCGCGCCAGGCTAGCGCATCAGTATCTATTTCGACAATGCCACATGTCGCAAGAACGTAAAGCAAACGGCGAATTAATCGAAAGACGCATCAATGACACAGCACCTTAGGCTTTTCCAGAAAAATAATTACCCCTCCCCAGCCCCTCCCCGAATTCAGGGAGGGGCTATTATTTTTCTGGAAAAGCCTTATTCGGTGTAGGCGCCTACGATGGTGTTGACGCTGTAAGTGATGAAGTCTACATAGGTCGAGGCGGGGCCATCGGCTTCGCTCAGCGACCCCGTATAGAGCGTGAATACTGGCACGCCCGTCTCGGCACCTACC
>DAOTVD010000175.1:0-13204 GCA_034437075.1 Anaerolineae bacterium | reverse complement strand
AGATGATAAGGTCGTGAAGATGGTCACGGGGTGGAATGCCAGTTATGGCGAAAAAGTTGGCGTGCGCTATGCCGAAGTCTTCCGCGTGATGTACCCCCATCGCGAAGACGAACAAGGCGCTGCCGAACAGGCCGAAGGGCAATCTTAGCGCCCGCCAAACACCCGATAACTGATGATAAACGGTTCACCCACAAACAGTGAATAATCCGGGATGCGCAATTGCCAAGTCCCGAAATAGCACCCAAAGCGCTCGGGGGCGCGTCCTTGCAACGTCAAAATGACCTGATCACCTTGTTCGACGCGCGGTTCAATGCGGATATTATCGAGTTCGGGCACAGTTAAATTATGGTCGGTGAAGGCACGCCCAACCGGGCATTCTTCGCTGACATCGCTCACATCAATTTGGGATTCGTCAATAAATGACATAAACACAGCGTCGGCGGGCCAGTCGCAGGTGCTGGTATTCTGGATAATCAGTTCCAAAGACCACGCTTGCCCACTCGCCACCAGACGCGGATCGTTAATGCGGTTCACGTTGGGCGGTTGGGCGATTTCATCAGGCGCCACAATCGTAAATTCCAGGTCGCACGCTTCCAGCACACGCTGAATATCCACCGTGGGCGTGATGGCTCGTTGGGTGGCGAAAAAGTCAGCTTGCGCCTGGGCGGTGGCGGTGGCGGCTTGTTGACTGGCTTCGAAATCTGCCGTCGCGGTGAAATCCAAAGTAGGAGTTGGCGTTTCGGACGGCGTGGGGGTTTGGGTAGGGGTATCCGTGGGCGTATGCGTCGCCGTGGGGGTCTGGGTAGGGGTATCCGTGGGCGTATGCGTCGCCATGGGGGTCTGGGTAGGGGTAGCGGTTGGCGTGTCGGTGGGCGTCTGTGTCGCTGTTGGCATGGCCGTTGCCGTATCAGTTGGTTGGGGTGTCTCGGTTGCCGTAGGGACGAGGACTTGCTCGTCGGGTTCATTGGTGGCAAACACCCCGGCCAGTGGGCCGGTGCCGCCTTGGCCCAACACAATGCCGATCATCAGCACCACACCCAATATCACAAGCAAGGGCGTGACAATCGACAACCAGCGCCCAACTGACTGTGCCGGAGCGGGCGTATAAGGCCCGGTGGATAACTCGGCAGAGATGGGCTGTGTTTCTTGCGTATTACGGCGCGGCGCGGGCAGGGTCATACGCGGGGTATCATCTGGGGCCAATTGCAGATTTTCACCCGCATCTAACGCGGCGATCATCTCATCTGCCGTTTGGAAACGATCTTCCGGGACTTTGGCCATCGTTTTCAGAATAATGGCTTCTAACCACTCGGGAATGTCGGGGTTCACCGTGTGCGGTTCGGGCAATGGGTCGTTCAGATGCTTGAGGATGATGGCCAATGGTGTTTCGGCATCGTAGGGTAATTGCCCCGTCACCATCTGGTACAAAATAACGCCGAGCGAATAGAGATCGGAACGTTCGTCCCCAGACTCCCCCATCCCTTGTTCGGGCGACATGTACGCCGGGGTGCCGACCATGCCGCCGCTGGCGGTAAATTGCGCGCCCGTCACGATCTTGGCAATGCCAAAGTCCGTCAGGACGATGCGGTCTTCTTTTTCATCCAGCATCAAGTTGGCGGGCTTTACATCGCGGTGGATCATGTTGATCCGATGCGCATAGGCCAAAGCCAGAGCCGCTTCGCGCAACATGCGGATCGTGCGGTCGAACGGCATATTCTGGTCGGTGCTGGCCATATCAAACAGGATGTCTTTGAGCGTTGGCCCTTCGACCAATTCCATGACCATATAATAACTATCGCCCGCCTCATCGAAATCGAAGTCAAACACCTGAACGATGTTCGGGTGCCGCAAGCGTGCGATATTACGCGCTTCCGCTTCGAAGCGCTCCTTAAATTCGGGGTCATCCGCCAGGAAAGGATGCAACAACTTGATCGCTACATAGCGGTCAAGCGAGGGGTGGTAAGCTCGGTACACTTCGGCCATGCCACCGCGCCCTAGCCTGTCGATAATTTCGTACTTGCCGAGTGTTTTCTTCGCCAAAGCGTCTATCGCCTGTTTTGCTGAGGAAAAAGCAACACACAGTATAGCGGATTATAGCCCACGACCCAAGTAAGAAAGTACGCATTGTTTCTCATTTTCTGGTAGAATCGCCGTGTCTGACCGAAGATCAACTTGCTGCCGCTTATGCTTGTTCGCACCTTCCGGCTTACCGATAAACTGAGCAACGCTACCCTTAAGCTTCTCCTATTCGTTAGTGGCTTTTTGCTAGGCCGCATGGCGGTCTTGCGTCACCGTATGGTCGCCACGGTGGTTGTGGTCGGCGCGACGGGGTTACGCATCGGGCAAGATGCCACCCAGCAGACGCAGCAACTCAGCCAACGCCTAAGCCGCGTTACCCAGCGCGGGGCGGCTGCCGCCAGCGAACGCCAAGAGCAACTGCGCCAGGTGATGGTACAGCGCGCCGAAGAACGCAGGTTAGTCCGAACTGGCGACCTAGAAGCGGGCAAGGTGGTCGAAGACCCGATGCTGGTGCGCAATCGCTCGCTGAGCGCCTTTGTAGTCATTTTGCTGGTGGTGCTCATCGGCTTTCTGCTTTTCGAGGCCGATGCCCCCCCCACAGCAAGGCTTAGCGACAGCCCCGGCGGAGGTGGCATCATCCCCCAGATGTCCGTTGGCGATGATGATGCGCCGGTCATCCCCACACCAACCGCAACGAGCGCCCCCGAAACCGGCTTTGTTTCCGATGTTGGCGGTACGCTCATCTTTTCGGTTCGGCGCAGCGGCCAAGAAGACATCTGGGCCTTGCCCGTAGGCAGTAGCCAACCCACCCGCATGACCGACAGCCCCGAAGATGACCGCCACCCCGCCTGGAGCCCCGATGGCGAACGGGTCGCTTTTACCAGCCGGCGCGATGGCCACTGGAACCTCTATATTCTTGACCTCGCCCAGGGGCAAACCCAACAATTAACCTTTACGGAAGGCTACGTCGGTGCCCCAGCTTGGAGCCCAGACGGCGCTTTCTTGGCTTTCGAAGGCTATGACCCAGATACCGAAAATATCGACATCTTCATCATCAGCGCCGATGGCCAAGAAGGGCCATTCCCCGTGACACGCAGCCCATTCCCAGACCTAGAACCAGCCTGGGCGCCGAATGGTCGCGAGATTGCCTATGTCGGGTGGCGCAACGGTAACCGAGATATTCTCGTCATTAACCTGGACGGCCAACCCGAGGCCGAAGCGTTAAATCTGACCGACACGCCCACTATTGCCGAATCGGCCCCCGCCTGGAGCCCAGACGGCGCGCGCGTAGCCTACACGGCCAATGTGGACGGGGTCGAGGGCATTTACATCCAACCGCTAAACCAAGAAACCCCCGCGCGGCTCATTGGGCGGGGGCGCATGCCCACCTGGAACCCGTTCGATGGATCGAGCGTGTTTTATACCATCCCGCAAGCGCGTAACGCAGCGATCTATCTGGCTCAAGTCGATGCGTTTGGCGTGGGCGCGAATGCAATCGCCTTTGATGGCGACATCGCCGACCTCGACTGGACAGCAACGCTGCATAATTTGGCCGGTTTTGAGCCCCAAACCCCGCCTTTATATGTCGAAAACATCACCGAATTGCCCGATGGTACAGTCGGGCTGGCTTTGCTCAACAACGTAGAGGCACCCCAGCCCGTCCTCAGTGATGCAGTCAACGATTCATTCGAGGCCATGCGCCAGCGTATCATCGCCAAAACAGGCGTCGATCTGCTGAGCAACCTGGAAAGTGCCTATTGGGAACCCGAGCGCGTCCCCGAACCTGGCCAAGAGCGCCTCAACTGGCATTACACGGGCCGGGCGATTGCCTTGGATCGTAATCTGCCGCTGTCCGGCGACCCAGCCCCGCTGGCCATTTTGCGCGAAGATACCGAGCTAGGGACAGCCTGGCGCGTGATGGCGCGCGTGGCGGAGTCGGCCCAAGATGGCAGCCTGGGCGAGCCCTTGCGCGCTTTACCCTGGGATTTTGCCTCGCGCTTTGAAGATGACCCCGAAGCCCGCACCGCCGGCGGGCGCCAAATGCGCAACATCCCCGCCGGATATTATGTCGACCTGACGCAACTATTGCGTGATTTCGGCTGGCAGCGCGGCTTGGCGGCGCGCAACTGGCGCGCAGAATATAGCGGCGTACGCTTTTGGGAGTTCACCAAATCCGATGGCCTGGATTGGGAAGCCGCTATGTTAGAAATCTATACACCCGCTGAACTGAGCGCCTTCTTGAACCAGCTTGATAACCCCGTGCCCACGCCACTCCCCAGCCCCACCGCGACCATCACGGACTTCGACGCGCCGCCCGGTAGCCCCATCCCCGGCGATGATGTTCCCCCCGACGCCACACCGTTAGACATTAATCCGCCGACCGCCTTGCCCAGCCCCACCAATACCCCCCCGCCGGGCCTTCCTACGGCAACCCCCACGCGCACGCCCCCACCGGGTATCCCGAGCGCCACGCCCCAAGGCGAGCGCGACCCGACAGTCAGTTTTGTGACGGCCACGCCATCACCCAGCATCGATGGGCTACAACTACCCCCAACCCCGGACGGCTAGGCTAATGGATGACAACCGTTCTAGGGCTGATTGTTGTATACTGAAACCGACTTGTTTGTTGTAAAGGGTAGGAGAGAATATGCGCAAATTGCTTGCTACCTTGCTAAGCCTCGCATTGTTAGGTGCTAGCGTGCCGTTGTTGGCCCAAGACACCGACCTGAGCGAAGGTGAGCAAGCGTACATCACCATCGTCGCCGACGCGCAAGCGGCCATTAGCGAGTTGGACACATATGCCGCAAATATCCAGATCATTCAAGCGCAGACAATCACCCAAACAGGGGGCTTTAGCCTGACCGTTGAAACGCGGCTCGTGCAAGATACCGACAGCATCGTGCGCAATAACCCCGACGGCACCAGCGACAGCTACGCCTATCTGGAACAGACTTTTACCACAACCACCGGGGGGCAAACCGACGAGAGCGCGCTGACCATGGAAATGATTATCATTGACGGCGGCTTTTATATGCGTTTTAACGACATCCCAGCGGCAGCCGCTCCCTTGTTCCCGACCGGGTGGGTGGATGTCGCGCGCGAGAACGTCCCAGGGCTAGAAGCCATCGACACGCGCGCCCTGGCGGATATGAGCGGTAGCAATCTGATTAGCCAATACCCAGTCAGGCCCGAAACCGTCGCCCAGATCGACGCCCTAGAACCCATCACGGTAAACGGCCAGACCTTCGAACGGTACATCATCAGCTTCCGTCCCGAAGCCGTGGCCGAGGTCATCTATAACAGCTATATCAACTTTGAGGCCATGACCGCCGAAGAAAGCGCGCTGATCGACCAAATGCTGCCGAACACCACAGTTACACAAGAGTCGTGGGTCGGCGCAGAAGATGGGTTGTTGTATCGCCTGGTGGCCCAGGTGACCATAGCTGAATTCGAAAGCGAGATCGACAGCAACGCCTTTCAACTTGCGCAAGAAAGCGAAATCACCGTGGCCCTAGATGACTTCAACGAGCCCGTAGACATCGACCCACCGCCTTTGGACTAAAGCCCCCAAAGGTAAAGGTTTTTTTGCCTGAGTAAAGGCGGCGCATAACGTCGGTGTGGTATACTGCCCGACAATTTATGCCATAAAGGATACGAACTATGCAACGCACCGTGCCTCATACCGCCAGCGATCCAATTACGCTGTTTATGCGTACCTACTATTCGCTGTTGCGGGCTAGTGATGCCATTCAAATTAACTCCTTGGTGGAAAGCTATTTGGCGATGGATTCTTCTTTGCATGTCCACGCCCGCGAAAACGCCGCCGATGTATCCACCTTGGTGTATACCGGATTGCGCTTGCCCGAGTGCATCCGCAATGTGGAGACGATTTTGCTGGGCCAAACCGTAGACGTATTTGAAAAATATGGCTTTCCAGTCAGCGAGTGGGAGCGCGTCAGCGCGCCGGGCCGACGGCGGCGAATGCATTGGGATGGCGACCAAACGCTGGCCGTCTTCTTGTCGAGCCGCTCGGATATGGACGACCTGATCCCGATGTTAACGGCCTATCAGATCGAATGGAACAAAATCCACGCCCATTTGCGCGACTCACTCGTGACGGTATTATTCGAAGATCATGACACCGTCGAAACCTTCCGCAACCACGACGTCGAAGCGCTGGCTCGCGAACTGAGCATCAGTAAAAAGGATGTCAAACGCCTGGGCCGTGCCTGGGATCGGATGCTGATCCCCACCTTGCAGGGTATGGCCCAAAACCGCAAAAATTTCCGCATTCGTCAGCTTGCTGGCTCGCTGGCCGATTATCGCAAGGCAACCGCGCGCTGGTGGCACAACTTGCGCATACGCAGCCGCGAGTGCGAACTCTACCCGGAAACGCATCCGGTCTATTTTATTTCCTCCAACATGCACAGTATCTCGAATCTGGTAGCGGGGTTCGCCGTGCGCGAGCGCGATATGCTGCTGGAATTCTTGCACAATGACGGCCATGAAGACCTGCTGCAAGAGTACGAGCGCATGATGAACGATGAACAACTGAGCACCAACGAACCCAACTTTTTCTATTATGTCTCTAAGAAATTTTTGGCCAGCGGCGGGGCCGATGCCGCCCAACGTAAACAGGCCGCCGAACAAGAAATCGGCTTTCTGGAAGTACCCGCCGAGCGGGGTTTTGATGTTAGCGCACAACTGTTCGCCCTGAGCAATCTGCGCGAAGATTATCTAGACCCACGTTTGATGGGGCTACCCGATTTTAATCTGCTGGCCGAAAGCGACGCCTTGGTGATGAATATTGACTATCCGCTGGGGATGGCCGCTTACGAACTGCTGGCCCATGTGGCCAGCCGGGTCGGGCGCCTGACGGGGGTTTACATCATGGGCAAAGCTGCCACACTGAACGGGCGTATCGGCGACGTGATGGTCTCTAACGTCATCCATGACGAGCATTCGAAGAATAGCTATCTGTTTCGGAATGCCTTCCAGGCCCGGCAAGTCGCGCCGTATATGACGCTCGGGTCGGTGTTAGATAATCAGAAGGCCATCACCGCGTATGGCACCTTCTTGCAGAACGTCGAATACATGGACATCTTCTACGAAGAAGGCTATACAGTCATCGAGATGGAGGGCGGGCCGTACCTCAGCGCGATCTATGAGAGTGTACGCCCTCGGCGGCACCCCAGTAACGAGATTGTGCGCCTATACGAAGCCCCCCTGGATATTGGCATCGTGCATTATGCCTCGGACACGCCCTTCAGCAAAGGCAAGAACCTCGGTGCGGGCAGCCTGGGCTATGTGGGTGTCGAACCGACCTATGCATCCGCTATCGCCATCATGAAGCGCATCCTCTCGCGCGAGATTTTGCGCATGAAGCAAACCGACCGCAGTGTCACCCGTATATTTGACGAAACTTTCGATCTGATAGAGGATTTATACGAGACTTAGAACGCCCTTAGCCACGTGTCGTAAAGCATGTGCGGCATGGGGTTAAAATCTACCGAATAACAAGAGCGCAAAGGCAATGCTATGCTTAACGGCCAACTCAAACGGACAAAGATCGTGGCCACCATCGGCCCTGCGTCGTATGATGAAAACATCATGCGCGCCATCATCCGCGCGGGGGTGAACGTCGCCCGGATCAACTTCAGCCATGGCGACCACGAAACCCATGCCCAGGCAATCGCCAATGTACGCCGCATCGCCGAAGAAGAAGGCGTGGTGATCGCCGTATTGGGCGACCTGCAAGGCCCCAAAATCCGCCTGGGTCGCTTCGACCCCATCCAAATTGCCCCCGGCGACGTGATCACGATTACCTTACGCGAAGACTTCGACCCCGCCAAAAACGAAGTGCCCATCCCGCATCCCGAGTTTGTGAAAGATGTCGGGCCAGGGCAACGCTTGCTGCTGGATGACGGCGACCTGGGCCTGCGTGTGACGGACAAAATCGGTGGCACGGACTTGGTGTGCGAGGTGCTCAATGCGGGCGAATTGAAAGAACGCAAAGGCATCAGCGCGCCCGATTCGCGCCTAACCTTACCCGCCATCACACCCAAAGACCGCGATGACCTGAAATTCGCCCTAGAACAAGATATCGATTGGCTGGCGATGTCTTTTGTGCGCTCGCAAGAAGACATCCGGCATTTACGCTGGCTCATTCATGAGTATGACCCTGAAAACGATACGCCCATCATCGCCAAGATCGAAAAATTCGAAGCCCTGGAAAATATTGAGGACATCCTGCAAATCTGCGATGGCATCATGGTCGCGCGGGGTGATTTGGGGGTCGAAACACCCGCCGCTGCGGTGCCCATCCACCAAAAACGCATCATCAAATTGTGCAACCAGGTGGGCAAACCCGTGATCACCGCCACGCAAATGCTCAACAGTATGATTACCGCGCCGCGCCCCACGCGCGCCGAAGCCTCGGACGTGGCCAACGCCATCTTCGACGGCACCGACGCAGTCATGCTCTCCGGCGAAAGTGCATCCGGCAAATACCCCGTCGAAGCGGTCGAGATGATGGCCACTATCGCCGCCATTGCCGAAGAGCAATTGCTAGAGCATGGCAAAGAACACCTGCGTAATGCCCTGATGAGCTTTGTGCAAGAAAATGATGCCGCCGCCGGGAAAGATCATATTACGGCGGATGCGGTCAGCCATGCGACAATCGTCTTGGCCGAGATGACGGGCGCGCGCATGATCGTGTGTAGCACCTGGACGGGCTACACCGCGCGCCGCGTCGCGCGTGAGCGCCCGCTCATCCCGATTATCGTCGTGACGCCCAACCCCAAAACCCGGCGGCGCTTGGCGCTGGTATGGGGCGTGCAGACATTTATCGTCGAGCAATACAAACACATTGACGAAATGTTCGACATCACCGAGCGCACGCTTTTGGATGCGGGCATCGCGCGCAATGGCGACCGCTATGTTATCATTGCGGGGGTGCCTTTCGGCGCGGCAGGCTCTACGAACTTCGTGAAAGTGCATGAAGTCGCTGGGCAGCGATAAAGCGCAAGAATCGGATTGAGTGCCCCACGCGGCTAGGCTATGCTAAACACGTCACGCAAACCCACCGAAAGAGGACGTACAGCATGGACTCCACAAACACATCATACCTCGACGATTACGAGCGCATCGCCCAAGCGGTGCGCTTCATCGAGGCCAATGTCACCCAACAGCCCGACCTGCGCGCCGTGGCCGATCATCTGCACCTGAGTGAATTTCATTTGCAACGGCTTTTTCGGCGCTGGGTCGGCATCAGCCCCAAGCGATTCTTGCAGTACCTCACCGCCGAATATGCTAAAGATTTGCTCCAAAAGAACGAATCAATCTTGAACGTGGCCTACCGCAGTGGCCTGAGCGGCGGCGGGCGTTTGCACGATTTGATGATCAACGTCCATGCCATGACGCCTGGCGAGTATAAGGCCGCCGGGGCAGGACTCAACATCAGCTATGGGGTCCATGCGACGCCCTTCGGGCAGGCTCTGCTCGCGCAAACGGCGCGCGGGGTTTGTGCGTTACGCTTTCTGGCAGACGATGCACCGTTAGAAGCGCACCTCGATGACCTGCGTACAGAATGGCCCCTGGCCACGTTTCAGCAGGACACGCCCCGCACGGCGGAAACCATCGGGCGTATCTTCTCGCAATCCGAGCAGACCAGCGCCCAACCCGTCACGCTGCTGCTAAAAGGCACCAACTTTCAATTGCGCGTGTGGGACGCCCTGCTGCGCATTCCGTTCGGCGGCGCAACCACTTATGCCGATGTCGCCCAGGCGATTGGCAAGCCCAGCGCCACACGCGCGGTGGGCAATGCCGTCGGCGCTAATCCGATAGCGTATCTCATTCCCTGTCATCGTGTTCTGCGAGCCGATGGCGGACTCAGTGGTTATCGCTGGGACCCCACTCGCAAACGCGCCATACTTGGCTGGGAAGCCGCCCACGCTGCACCGTAAAGACCAGCAGATCGTGCTATACTGTGACGTGATGTCCATCAAAACGGAGTTACTCATGCGAAAATTGTTGCTTTTGCTGATGAGCGCGCTGCTGCTGGCCAGCCTGCCCATCAGCCATGCTCAGACCGACGACCTGACTGCCGAAGAATTGGCTCTGCTCGAACGCATCATCGCCGGGGCAGAATATATCGAAAATCTCCCCGCTTACGTCATTAATCAGGAAGAAATCCAAGCGTCTAGCACGGTCATCTTTCAGGATGGCACCCTCGCCCAAGAGCAAAATCTAGAAGAAATTCGCCAGTCTCAGCGCACATTCTTGGAAACCGAAACCGGCCCCACTGCCCGCGAAACAGTCACTGTGCAAGAATTATTCGAAGGCGAGACAGTGGTGACCAATGGCACGTTGGTGTATGTCGATGAGCGCCTATTTGTTGCGGCAGCTTACGAAACAGGCAGCCCAACCTACGGCTTCGAATTCACCCAAACTGGGTTTGTGGAACTGGCAGACCCAGCAGCCCCGAGCGTCTATGATGTACTGGAACCCGAAGATTTTGTGGAAGCCATCACCGAAGAAGATGAGGACCCCGAACTCACAGTAGAGGCCCTCAGCCAGGCGTTCACGACGCTGAGTGTCGAGAATGCAGAACTAGACGGCACCCCGGTAGAAATCATCAGCCTAGAGTTTGATACCGAGGGATTCTTGACTCTCTCGGAGGCACAAGGCCAACCCGTGGATGAAAGTACGGCAAGTCTCTTTGAAGCCAGCACCACAAACGGAGCCTTTCAGTTTTTCTTTGGGCCAGATGATGCCGTTTTGGCAACGATCTTGAGCGTAGAAATTGTCGCCGAGGGCGTAGATTTTGCGGTCTTGAACCCAGATGCCCCAGCGGGCATTACGCTTGACTTCACCTTCTCGTCCAGCGACGACACCCGCGTCGTGACGACTGACCCCGCCGAAATCGAGCCAATTACAATACCGCCCGGCATCGAATAAGACTGACGGCTTGGGGCGCGGCCTGCGCCCCGGTTCTACTCATCCACAAATTCGAGCCCCTCGCCGGGCACTTCATAAGGTGATTGCGTGTCGCTCACCTGTTGCAGCACGCTACGCGGGCGCCCGGTCGGCACCGCCCCCGTATGTGCAGGTTCGCTATAGGCCTCTTGGGGGGTCGCGCAAGCTGGGCATAGGTTCCAGGTGAGTTCTAGCAAATAGCCACAATTAACACAGCCCTTTTTCAGCCGTGTATGGCAATAGGGGCAGACTTGCCAATTTTTCTGTACAGCGCGCCCACAGCCTGGGCAAGCGGGCTTTTCTTCGATCTCTTGGAGCAACGCTTCTTCTTCTAACGACCGCTCATAGGCATCGGCTAAGGTTTCGCGGGGGCGCAGCATCAGATAGACGATAATACCAAAGCCCGGCAGCAGAAAGACCATGACGGTCGCCGCAAGCTGGGCCAGCGGATCACGCGAGCGGGCCCGCATATCGTTCCATGTCCAGATGGTGAGCCCCAACCATAGAGCACTGAGCCCAGCGCTAAGGGCGGTGATGCTCAATAAGAGCACATCGTTCAATGTGTTGCCATCCACAGTGTTTGACTTTCTGTCGGGTCGTGCCGTGGAGCACAGTATAGCATGCCTTCGCATCCCTGAACATTGAAGGGTATACTGACAGGTATGGATAAGGGTTATGTATCTCGGCTAGAGGCGCTACGCGAACGCTTATTGCAGGGTGACCCGGCCACACTGAGCGACGCGGCAATACTGGCGCTGATTCTGCGCACCGGGGACGACACGCAAGATGCCCTGGCGCTAGGTGATGCTTTGTTGGCCTACTTTGGCGACTTGGCAGGTCTTGCCGGGGCGAGCTCGGCCAGCTTAAGCCACTACTTAGCCCGCCCGGTGCAGGTCGCCAGCTTGCTGGCCGCCTTGGAACTCGCCAAACGTTTACCGCAGGGTAGCGCCCGCCTACGCCCGCTTATACAGACCAGCGAGGATGTCGCCACGTTGTTGGGTCCGCAAATGGCCCACCTGAAGCAAGAACACTTACGTACGCTACTGCTGGACACTCATCGCCGTGTGGTGGCCAGCCCCACGGTCTATATTGGCAGCCTGCATATGACTGTGGTGCGGATTGCGGAAGTCTTCCGCGAAGCCATGGCGCACAACTGCGCCAGCCTCATTCTGGTGCATAATCATCCCTCTGGCGACCCCACGCCCTCGCCCGAAGACCTAGAACTGACCGAACAAATCATCGCAGCCGGGCGCTTGCTCGATATCGCCGTGCTCGACCATGTCATCATTGGGCAAGGCACGTGGCGTTCCTTACGTGATACTGGGGTAATTTTCTAACTCGAAAACTATACAGTTCACATATCTGGCTCATCTGCTGATTGCAAAATATAGTTAAATAGGATAGGAGAACCTAACAATGCAAAAACGATCCTTTCTCGCATTTATTATTGTGGCGAGCCTTACATTTTTTGGCACTCATGCGCTAGCTCAGGGGGATAACGCGGCCCTGGCCACGCTCGAACCGTTGCAAGGGCAAGTCCAATGGTTGGCCACTGGCGAAGACGACTGGCAAACCATCACCGAACCCGTAATGATCGGCGAAGGCGACCGTATCCAGACTGGCGCGGCGGGCTGGGCGGTACTGACGTTTTTTGAAGGTGCTTCTTCTGAAATCTTCGGGAATACCGAAGTGCTAGTGACCGCGTTGGAACTCCCCACCGAAGAAAACGGCAATTTCATTGTGAATTATGATCTGCTGGTGGGCGATACGTTCAACACCGTCAACACCTTACTTGATGCCGAGTCGCGTTTCGAAGTTCGTACCCCCACGATTACGGCATCTGTGCGCGGCACAGAATACTTCGTGATGGCTTCGCCCACCGGGCAGTCGATGGTCGTCACGGGCGAAGGCGAAGTGGAAACGAGCACCAATATCACCCCCGGCCCCATTGCTATTCAGGGCGGTCAGACGCTGGTCTTTAGCACGGATGGTAGCCCCGGCGAGGTCTTGCAGACCCTTGTGGTGCCCAACATTCCGCTGAACGCGCCCCTAGCAGAAGCCACCTGCGGCGATGCGATCTGCCAACCTGCCGAAGCCGAAAGTGGTGTTTGTGAGGCCGATTGCCTGTTCGCGCCGCCTAGTTGTGGGGATGGCTATTGCGCGTATGGCTCCGGTGAGACGCTGCTGACCTGTGAACAAGATTGCGGAT
>DAOTVD010000174.1:0-2292 GCA_034437075.1 Anaerolineae bacterium | reverse complement strand
TAACATCGTCACGCGATGGGGAATGCACAACATCGCCAAGACAATGTGGCGCAACTGGCGTAGTTGAGTCGTCGAAAGGTGAGTTTCAAGGCACATGAGCAAGGGTATAATGTCGTTCATGGGTTTTCTTGTTTGTGTGTCGTATTTGTGAAACAACACTTTACTCGAAAACCCTACCCTTTTATGCCCTCATTTTGGCGAAGGTATTGTAAATAGTACAAAGATTTCCTATTTAGTAACTGCTCAGGCTATGCCAATTCTTCCCCCTCACCCCCTTAATCCCCCTCTCCCAAACGCCGCTTTGCGGCTGGTAGCGGGGGAAAACGACCCGAAACCGACACTTTTTGCCCCTCTCCCACGGCTAACCGACCGGATTTGAACCATGGATGATTTACTTTGGTGTGTTCCTACACCTACCAACAGGTTATAGGGAGACTACCTGCCGGTAAGGCCAGTTTTAACTTGACAGCTCATAAACCAAACGATACTATATACATATGTATATATATACAAGTGCATATAATGTCGCTCAAGCATCTTATTCTCGGCCTTTTGGCTGATGAACCACTATCCGGATATGACATCAAGCAACGCTTTGAATATGAACTGAGCCATTTTTGGACGACGACTCAGGCACAGATTTACCGCACCTTGCATTCCCTCCATGAGCTTGGATGGCTCAGTATGGATATCGTCGAACAAGACGCAAGCCCCAACAAAAAAGTCTATTCCTTGTCTGACCCAGGACGAGCTGAGCTACAGCGTTGGCTTGCGCTACCTCAAGAAGACACCGTTAATGATCCCTTCGTTGGCCAACTATACTTCGGAGATCATGCCGACCTTAACCAACTGTTGGACGCTCTGCGCACATATACCGCCAATGAACGTGCGCGTTTGCAGGCATTGGAGGCCCTGGCGGCAACGCTACCTGAGATAAACGATTTAGTCGACATCCCCCAAGCGCCGCTCGTACGTCGCCTCTCTTTGGATTACGGGATCCAAATACTTCGAGTAGAAGTCGCCTGGCTAGAGCAGGCGCTCGACTATCTGCAACAGAAAATCGAGACGCCCAAATTGTGAAACTATATGAATAATCAATGGGAGTATTAAATGAAAAAGGCCGCTATTGTCGTATTTTTGATTTGTACATCGCTGGGGGTGATCAGTGCACAAGATGTCGATATAACGCCACCGGGCGAATTCGTCTCGGTAAATAACCATCAATTGCATGTAGATTGCCGGGGGGAAGGACAACCCATGGTCATCATTGAAGCAGGTCTGGCATCTTGGTCTATTCACTGGCGTTCGGTGCAAACCGATATCGCGGATTTTACCCGCGCTTGCACTTACGATCGTGCTGGTTACGGATGGAGCGAGGCCGGGCCCGAACCGCGTACTGTAGAGCAGCTAACAGATGAATTTGCGCAATTGTTAACCAGTGAGGCAGTCGGGGGCCCACCCTTTATCTTGGTCGGGCATTCGTTTGGCAGTCTCATCGTGCAATCATTCTATGGGCAGTTTCCAGAGCAAGTTGTGGGACTTATCTTAGTGGATGGGCCTAATCCAAATGCCGAGACGCCCCTGCCCGCTGGGTGGTTGGATGCTACGGTGGCTATATATACGGAATTCCCAGAGTTTGCAGAATTTGCCGCGCAGGGCTTCATTACCCCGGAGAGCATTGACGTACCTGATTTTTATCCACAAGGGATACAGACGGTGTATCAACGCCAAGTCGCCACACCAGGCTTTTTTACCACAACTTATTCGGAGATCACACATCTGGCGGAAGGAATGGCTACTGTCGATGCCGAGCTAGATGACTTTGAAAACCTGCCCTTGGTCGTTATTCTACCTGCCCTAGCGCAGACCCCTGACGAAACTGCTGAGATGGATCCAGAACTGGTGCAAGCCGCAGATGAAGCAAATGCGCAGCAGCAATTTGAACTCGCGGGGCTTTCTACGCAGGGCGAACTCATTCGGGCAGAAAACAGCAGCCATGACACGATTCAGTTTATCGAACCTAATATAATTACCGAGGCTGTGCGCTCGATCATGGAAACGATTGTCCGCAATCCGTAGTGTCTCTACTTTCCGCTATCTGAAGATAATAGAGTCCACATCATGTGTGCATGCAAACCATCCCAGGCCGTTAGGCGGCGCGCAGTTTCGTGTGATTGTCAGGCGTTAAGAGGTTAAAAAGCCCGATTAGGACGCTTTTTGTCGACGATGGCCAGCCACACCCTTGGGTAAGTGATGGGTCATAGAGGCCTTTTTACGCAATCTGGGGTGTAA
>DAOTVD010000173.1:0-4256 GCA_034437075.1 Anaerolineae bacterium | reverse complement strand
CACCCTACCCCGCCGAACTCGGTTTGTGGGGCCAACCGACCCTGATTAGCAACGTGGAAACCTTCGCCAATATCGCGCCCATCATTTCGCGGGGTGCGGAGTGGTTCGCCAGCATCGGCACCGAACAGAGCAAAGGCACCAAAATCTTCGCGATTTCGGGCAAGGTCAAAAACATCGGCCTGATCGAAGTGCCTATGGGCATGTCGCTCCGCGAGATCGTCTACGACATCGGCGGCGGCATTCCAGATGGCAAGGAATTTAAGGCCGTGCAAACCGGTGGCCCCTCTGGCGGGTGCATTCCCGCGGATTTACTCGATGTAACCGTAGACTTCGAATCGCTGCGCGAACTGGGCTCTATGATGGGCTCGGGCGGTATGATCGTCATCGACGAAACCTCGTCTATGGTCGAAGTCGCGCATTACTTCATGGAATTCTGCATGACCGAATCTTGCGGTAAGTGCATCCCGTGCCGCGTTGGCACCGCGCAGATGTACGGCTTGCTGAGCAAAATCCTGAACGAAGAAGCCACGCAGACCGACCTCGACCTGCTCGAAAAACTCTGCGATATGGTCAACCGCACGAGCCTATGCGGCTTGGGGCAATCATCCCCCAACCCCGTGCTCAGCACGCTGCGCTATTTCCGCGAAGAATACGAATCACTCCTACAAGCCGACGTACTGGCAGAATCTTCCTGGGGAGAAAGGACACCCAACGCATGAGCGTCAAAACGCTAAAAATCAACGGCTTTGATGTCAGCGCTCGCGCAGATGCGAGCATTTTAGAAGCCGCGCGCGAACACAATATTTACATCCCAACCCTGTGCTACCTGGAAGGGCTGTCTAACGTCGGCTCGTGCCGGCTTTGCCTCGTCGAAATCGTCGGGCGCTGGGGGCTCGTCTCCGCCTGCACCACGCGCGTCGAAGAAGGTATGGAAGTCCTGACGGACTCTGAGCAACTGGCCGAATACCGCAAGATGGTCATTGAA
Organism: Anaerolineae bacterium; assembly: GCA_034437075.1. Classification (GTDB taxonomy): domain Bacteria; phylum Chloroflexota; class Anaerolineae; order Aggregatilineales; family J027; genus DAOTVD01. The sequence continues at coordinate 3,271 of DAOTVD010000173.1, read as the reverse complement.
ATGCTCTTTGCCGAGGGCAACCATAACTGCGCGGTCTGTGTGTCGAATGGCGAATGCTCGTTGCAAGCTCTGGCCTATAAGCTGGGTATGACCAACGTCTCGCTAGAATATCACAACGTCCGGCGCGAGATCGATGCATCCCACGATCGCTATGCAGTCGACCCCAACCGTTGTATCCTGTGTACACGCTGTGTGCGCGTCTGCGACGAGATTGAAGGCGCCCATACGTGGGATGTCTTGGGGCGGGGCACCAAAGCACAAGTGATCACCGACCTCAATACGTTATGGGGCGAATCCCAGACATGCACCAGTTGCGGCAAATGTATCCAGGTCTGCCCTACGGGCGCCCTGTTCAAGAAGAGTAAATCTGCCGCCGAAATGAAGAAAGAAGTCGATTTCGTCCCCTATTTGAAGACCATGCGCGAGGTGAAAGATCATGGCTGAGTCGAAGAAGAAAAGTTTCGCCACCATCTGGCTGGACGGCTGCTCTGGTTGCCATATGTCCTTTCTGGATATTGATGAGTACATTGAAGAACTGGGCCAGCATATCGACCTGGTGTATAGCCCCCTGGTAGATAACAAAATCTTCCCCGAGCATGTCGATATTGTGCTCGTTGAAGGCGCGGTCGGCAATGCGGAAGACGAATCCAAAATTCGTAAAGTGCGCGCGCATACGGGCTATCTGATCTCGTTGGGCGATTGCGCCGTTATCGGAAATGTCCCGACCATGCGCAATCCCTTCCCCATTGACGAGGTCACCCGCCGCGCGTATATCGAAAACGCCACGGCCAACCAACAAGTTCCGGTAGAGGTGATTCCGCCCTTGTTGCCCAAGGTGCGGCCTGTACATCAGGTCGTGCCGGTCGATCTGTTCGTGCCGGGTTGCCCGCCGCCTGCCGCTACGATCAAACATGTGCTGTCCGAACTCATCGCCGGACGCCAACCCGACCTAGAACGCATTCACCGCTTTGGCTAAAGAGAGCAGACATCATGACGCAAACCATCAAGATTGACCCCGTAACCCGCATCGAAGGCCACGCCAAAATCTCTATTTTCCTGGATGATAACGGCACGGTGGAAGACGCACGCTTTCATGTGACACAATTGCGCGGCTTCGAAACCCTATGCGAAGGCCGCCCATTCCGCGAAATGCCCGCCATTATGGCGCGCATCTGCGGCATTTGCCCCGTGAGCCATCTCATCGCCGGGGCCAAAGCGTGCGACGAATTGCTGGCCGTGCGCATTCCGCCAACAGCAGAAAAACTGCGCCAGGTCATGAATCTGGGTCAGATCGTGCAATCGCACGCCCTGAACTTCTTCTATCTCTCCGCACCCGATTTGTTACTCGGCATGGATTCCGACCCCGCTCAGCGCAACATCTTCGGCGTGCTGCAAACGCACCCCAAACTCGCGCGCGGCGGCATCAACGTGCGCAAGTTCGGCCAGACTGTGATCGAAATCCTGGGCGAAAAACGCATTCATTCGTCGTGGGTTATCCCTGGCGGTGTCACCGAACCCCTGACGGAAGCCAAGCGCGAACAAATCTTGGGCATGATCCCGGAGGTGAAAACCTTCGTGGCCGATACACTAGAATGGTTCATCGGTGAATTGCCCAAATTCGAAGAAGAAATCGCCAATTTCGCGAACTTCCACACGCTCTACATGGGCCTGACCACGCCCGAAGGCGGGCTGGAATTCTATGACGGCTTGCTGCGCGTGGTAGACTCGCGCGGAAATGTGGTGCTCGAACCGCGCATCGATCCGTACAAATATCAGCAGTATCTCGGCGAAGCCGTCGAGGGCGACTCCTACCTCAAATCGCCGTATTACATCCCGATGGGCTATCCCGAGGGCATGATGCGCGTGGGGCCGTTGGCGCGCTTACATATCGCGGGACATTGCGGCACGCCCCTGGCGGATGAAGCCCTGCGTGGCTTCAAAGCCCTGCCGCGCGAAACGCGCAATAGCACGTTCCACTATCACTATGCGCGTTTAATCGAAATGCTGTTCTGCATCGAGAAAATCGAAGAACTATTGCACGACCCCGACATCCTCGGCGATCATCTGCGCGCCCACGCCCGCCCGAACGCCTTCGAAGGCGTCGGCATCTCCGAAGCGCCGCGCGGCACGCTCTTGCACCACTACAAGATTGATCGCGATGGCCTAGTGACCTACGCCAATCTGATTATCGCCACAGGATTCAATAACCTGGGCATGAATCGCGGCGTGCGTGATGCGGCCCGGCATTTCATCAAGGGCGAAAAGCTGCAAGAAGGCATGCTTAACCGCGTCGAGGCCGTCATTCGCGCCTTTGACCCCTGCCTGAGTTGCTCGACGCATGCTATCGGCCAAATGCCGTTGCACATCCAACTGCATAGCCCAGACGGCGCCGTGCTGGATGAGGTCTTGCGCTAATGGCCCGGCCCCTGGTGATCGGTTATGGCAATACCCTGTGCGGGGATGATGGTTTTGGGCCAGTGGTGGCGGACGCGCTGCGCGAGGTCTGCGCAGACGCCGACATCCTGACCTTGCATCAACTCACGCCGGAATATGCCGAAGCGGTCGCGGGGGCCGCGTGCGTGATTTTTGTCGATATTTGCGTTGATGGCCCAACAGGGCAGCTAGAATGTACCGCCCTGGCGCCGGATGAAACCGGACAATCCGCCACCCACCACATGACCCCCGCCGGATTGTTGCGCTGGGCGGATGCCCTCTACGGGCCGCCCCCGCCCGCCCATCTGATCATGGTGGCAGGGGTTGATTTTTCGCTTGGCGCGGGCCTTTCCGAAACCGTGGCAGCCCAGGTGGGGCCCGCCGTGGAAGCTATCCGGGGCTTATTAGCCCCGGCCTGAAACAAAACGCCCCCGGCCACGCAACACGACCGGGGGCTTATCTCGTCACCTACACATTAGCTGAATAAATCGGGGATTTGCTCAGGGTAATCTGCGACTTTGATGCCCACAGATTTGAATTTTTCGATCTTCTCGTCGGCAGTCCCGACCCCGCCTTCGATGATGGCGCCTGCGTGGCCCATGGTTTTGCCTTCTGGCGCGCGTTGCCCGGCGATGAAGCCCACCACGGGCTTGCTCATGTTCTCTTTCACAAAATCCGCCGCGCGTTGCTCGTCCGTGCCGCCGATTTCGCCAATCAGCACGACTTTCTCGGTGGCCGGGTCGGCTTCAAAGCGGGCCAGTACATCGATAAAATCCAGCCCCTTGACCGGATCTCCACCGATGCCCACGCACGTACTCTGCCCCAGCCCTTTTTGGGT
>DAOTVD010000172.1:0-8635 GCA_034437075.1 Anaerolineae bacterium | reverse complement strand
ATGCTCGTTCCCCTGTTTTTTTTGCTGGTCTTTTTCTTCTATCCGCTGACGAGCATCTTCGAGCGCAGTTTTGTTCAAGATGGCCAACTCGCGTTGGGGGCATTTCGCGACCTAGCCCAATCGGATTATTATCGCGAGACGCTCTGGTTCACGACCTGGCAAGCGGCGCTCTCTACTGCTTTAACGCTGGGCTTGGCCATCCCCGGCGCGCACGTGTTCGCGCGCTACGAATTCCCCGCCAAGCGAATGATCTTGGCCTTGGCAACCTTGCCATTTGTGTTGCCGACGGTCGTTGTCGCGGCGGCCTTTATCGCGCTATTCGGGCCGAACAGTACGCTTAACACGGCCCTGATGGCGGTTCTCGGCAGGGAAACGCCGCCGCTGGCCCTGCGCAATACCTTGACCATTATCCTGTTGGCGCACGTCTTTTATAACTATGCGGTCGCGCTGCGCATCATCAGCAGCTATTGGGCCAACCAGCATCCGCGCATCGAGCAGGCGGCGCAGGTGCTCGGCGCGACGCCCGCCCGCGTCTTTTGGCATATCACCTTGCCGTTGCTGTCTCCGGCCATCGCGGCAGCGGGGGCGCTGGTCTTCGTATTTACGTTTACAAGTTTTGGCGTGGTGCTGCTCTTGGGGGGCGTGCAATACGCCACGCTAGAGGTAGAAATCTACCAACAGACGACCGCCTTTCTGGATTTAGGCACGGCGGGGGCGCTGTCGGTGGTGCAATTGCTGGCTACGCTGGCCATGATGGTCGTCTATACGAGCATTCAGCGTGGGGTAACGCGGCGCGGCTCTGGCAGCATCGGGCGCGCACAGACGCGGCGGCCCCAACGCTTCGGTGAGTGGGTCTGGCTAGGTCTGAACTTGTTGCTGATTGCCTTGCTGATTTTCGCGCCCTTAGTCGCGCTGGTGGAGCGTTCATTTTTGGTCGGTGTTTCTCAGCCCACGACGCTCTATTACGAAAGCCTCTCGGAAACTTCGCGTAATTCGATCTTGTTTGTACCGCCAGAAGCCGCCATTTATAACTCGTTGCGCTATGCGGTCATTGCCATGACTGCGGCGCTGATCTTGGGCACGCTGGCGGCGTATTTGCTCAACCGGCGCGGGCGCCTCAGCGCCTGGCTCGATCCGCTGATTATGCTGCCGTTGGCGACAAGTGCCGTGACCCTGGGCTTTGGCTTTCTAATCGCGCTGGATGGCCAAGGCGCGGTACATGATGCATTGCGGGGCCTCTTGAACACGGATGAATCGCCCTTGAACCTGCGCGACTCATTTTGGATTGTGCCTATCGCGCATACGCTGGTCGCGATGCCGTTTGTGGTGCGCAGCGTTCTGCCGACCCTGCGCCGCATTGATCCGACCATTAAAGAGGCTGCCGCCGTGCTGGGTGCATCAGCTTGGGGGCGCTGGTGGCGGATTGAACTACCGCTCATCAGCCGAAGTTTGCTTGTCGGCGCAACGTTCGCTTTTACAATCAGCATGGGTGAATTCGGCGCGGCGGTCTTCATTGCGCGCTTCGATGAACCGACGATGCCGATAGTCATCGCGCGCTTGTTAGGTCAGCCCGGTGTCGCGAATTATGGGCAAGCCCTGGCCATGAGCGTGCTTCTCATGCTGGTTTGCATGGCGGGTTTTCTGCTCATCGAGCGCCTGAATCGCGACGTAGTCGGAGAATTTTAGATGCTGGCACTGCAAGCCATACATGTGGCCTTCGACGCTACCGACGTTCTGCGCGGCATTTCGCTAGACGTCCCAGAAGGTGAAATCCTATGCTTGTTGGGGCCGAGCGGTTGCGGCAAAACGAGCTTGTTACGCATTATCGCCGGGTTGCAAGCGCCGGATGAAGGGCGGGTGCATCTGGCGGGGCAAGTCATCACCCACCAACCGACGCACCAACGCAAATTGGGCTTCCAGTTTCAGGATTTCGCTTTGTTCCCGCATATGAGCGTGGCGGACAATGTCGCGTTCGGGCTACGGCGCCAGGGCTGGCCGCGCGCGCAGCGCCAAGCGCGCGTGGGCGAAGTGCTCGATTTAGTCGGATTGGGGCACATGGGCGCGCGCAGCATCGCGGGCCTTTCCGGCGGAGAACAACAGCGCGTGGCCCTGGCGCGTAGCCTGGCCCCCCGTCCGCGTCTGCTGATGTTGGATGAACCGCTCGGTTCATTGGATGCCGCGCTGCGAGATCGTCTGGCGGTTGAACTGCGCGAGATCATCAAAGCGGCAGGGCTGACTGCGCTCTACGTGACGCATGACCAGCAAGAAGCCTTCGCCATCGCGGATCGTGTGGCGGTGATGAATGCCGGAAACTTCGAACAGATCGCATCGCCGCGTGAGCTTTATTTGCAGCCGCGCACGGTGTTCGTCGCGCGCTTTCTGAGCTTGCATAATATTCTGAGCGTGAAACACTACGCGGACGGCGCGGCTCACACAGCGCTCGGCATCTTTCCGCTAGCTGAGGAAGCGCCTTATCTGCTGCTACATCCGGCGGCGATGGCACCGGGCGAAGGGCCAGACGATGCCCTGACTCTCTCCGGCGAGGTGACGCAGTGCATTTTCCGAGGCCACTACGACCAAATCACGCTACAGCACGCTAGCGGCACCAACTTGCTATTTTATAAACCGGCCAACAGCGAAATTGACCTTCAGCCCGGCGTTGAATGCGCGGTTCACATCCGTCCTGATGGTATACGCCCCCTAGGGGATGCGTTATCATGAAGCCCATGCACATCAAAACCCAGGTATACCGCCTTAACCCGCAAAATATTGCCCCGGCCACCATCCGCATGGCCGGAAAAACCATCCGTGAGGGCGGCTTGGTCGCGTTTCCTACGGAGACGGTCTATGGGCTGGGTGCCAATGCCCTAGACGCGGAGGCCGTCGCGCGCATTTTCGCGGCTAAAGACCGCCCCGCATCCGACCCCATCATCGTGCATATCGCCGCGCTTGAAATGCTCGCGGAGATCACGCCCAACCCGCCGCCCTTATTGGATGAACTGAGCACCGCATTTTGGCCCGGCCCGCTAACGGTCATCCTGCCGCGTGGGCTGCGCATCCCGTCGCTGGTCTCTGCCGGGCGCGAGACCGTCGGCGTGCGCATACCCAGCCACCCTATCGCGCGGGCGTTGTTGGACGCTGCCGAGGTGCCCATCGCCGCCCCCAGCGCGAATCGCTTCGCGCGGCCCAGCGCCACGCAAGCCCACCACGTTATGCAAGACTTAAATGGCCGGATTGACATGCTTCTGGATGGTGGCTCGACAACTATCGGTTTAGAGTCCACCGTGCTAGATTTAACCGCTGATCCGGCGCGGATTTTACGCCCTGGCGGGGTCACGCTAGAAGCCCTGCGCGCGATTATCCCGGATGTGGTCTATCAAGCGCGCTACCTCGCGCTGGAAGATGACGCGCCTCAATCGCCAGGCCAGTTGTTGAAGCATTACGCGCCCGACGCTGAATTGCGGCTGTACCAAGGCACGCCGAAGGCCGCGCGTGCCGCCATGCGCCAATCTGCAAAAGCAGCATTCGCGGCGGGGCGGCGGGTCGGGATCATCGTTTATGAGGAAGACCGCGCCCATTTTGCGGATTTGGCTATGGCGCAAGTCCAGCTTGGCGCGGATGATGTTCAGATAGGCGCGCGCTTGTTTGCCGCGCTGCGCGACCTCGAAGCCCAAGGCGTGGATATGATCCTCGCGCGCGACCCCGCCCCACAGGGCTTGGGCTTGGCCATCTGGGATCGGTTGGTGCGGGCTGCCGAAGGGCAGATTATCAACGTGGACGAAGCTTAGACATCCAGCAGCACGGGGCGGTCAAGCATAACTGCCATGTGCAGCGTTTTTAGAAAAGCTTTTAGATCACGAATTGATGCATCGTCGGTGTCTTCCGGTGCCAGCAAAAACGGGTATTGTTGCGCGGCATTTTCGGGCGGCGGGGTCAGGGCCATCAACGCATCGGGCCGAATCTCCGGCGACAGCCCCCCCAGGAATAGCAAAATCATCACAGCCCGTTTGGGTGGAATATTCCCTAGCAAGAACATCAATTCAAAAAGCTGTTCGGCGGAGACTTGCACATCTTCAAAGCGCCGCGCCAGGGGTTCGGCATTCTCGAAGAAAACACCGGGATTATCCGCGCGTAAGCGCGCGGCTTGCCTGCCCGTGTTGCCGTATTCTGGCCCTTGTTTGAGCAACAAAAAGGGCACGGGATGCTCGGGGCCGGGCAATTGTTGCAACATCCAGATTTCAGCCGCCGCCGAGATCGGATAATTGATGCTACCGATGCAGCCAAACGCCGTCCCCAACACGTTAGCGGGGCAGCCCTGGCAATGGTGCGCGTAAGCTTCTAGTTCGGCGTTCATTTCACGCAGGTCGTTCAGGCGCACGATCCGCCGCGATTCGTCGCCGTCTGCCGAACGATAGATCATCTCGAAGCCCATTTCGTCGGCGGCGCGCGTGTCGCCCTGGGTACGGTAAGCCTGCTCGATGAGTTGGGCGCGTTCGCCCGCTTTCACGCGCGAGATAAGCCCTTCGGTCGTTAATGCTTCTTTAGGAACACAGCCGTAGCCGATTGAATAATCAACACCCATGCTTAAGCCTTCTTTGGTCGGGGGAATGTATGGTGCGTGACGGTTGTTTCATGATGCGTCAAGCGCACAATGGCATAACCGCCCCGTGAGATTGTATCAAAATGGGGGTGTTGGTCGGTAGGATGGGCGTGAATCTGGCCAAAGGCCGAGGCTGCTGCACTGCACATGATGCCATCTCGCATCCCCGTGAAGGCTCGGTGAATATGCCCGAAGAACACGCCCCGGATTTTTGCTTTGAACGGAGCCAGAACCGCGAAAAATTCGTCTCCGTTCATGATACGCATATCGCTATCCATCCACGGAACGCCAATCGTCATTGGCAGGTGATGCACGCAGATTACAAGCGACCGGGCTTTCGACGCGGCGCAGGTTTCGCGCAACCAGACGAGTTGCTCGGCGTCAATATATCCTTGGGGATCAACCGCGCCGCGCGTATCCAGCACGAGAAAATGAAAATCATCCAGCACGAAATCATAATAAATGGGCGCATCGCTTGGGTTTTGGCCCAACACAAATTCGCGCAATTGGGCGCGGTCGTCGTGGTTGCCGCATACATAGCGAATAGGCACATTCAACTGGCCGAAGACCTGGGCGGCAAGCTGGGCGGCTGGCGCACCGGGGTTAAACATCACGTCCCCAGTATGCAGCACCAACGCGGGTCGGAATGGCAATTCATGATTGATAAGATGGACTAGCGCCTGGGCGTTGGCATGGGTGTTCTGCTCATATAGCATATAAGATGAATCTGGCCCGATATGGGTATCTGTGATATGAATGAAGTGCAGCATGGCGCGTTCTCTCCGGCATGGTGTGCGAGTTCATAGACGATGATATAACAAGTTAACGAACATGGCATCTATGCGATTAGTTATTCTGTTTTGTTTGAGCGCTATGGTGTGGGGTTTAGCCGCGTGCAATGCCGAAGAATCCGGCTCAGACGATCCTGAAACGGTGCGCGAAAACCTGATTCGCGAGGAAAACACACCCCAGCCCCAACGACCAGCGAATCTCCCCACCGTCCAGATAGAGGACCTATCAGGCGATGGCACCTTAACGTTAAACGATGACCGCCGCGCCCGGTTAATTGGCGTGAGCCTGCCGCCAGAAGGCGCGCCGTTCCATGCCGAAGCCCGCGATTATTTGCGCGAACAACTCAATGGCCAGCCGATCGGCGTGCAAACTGGCGCGTTGCGCCAAGATGAAGCAGGGCGCGCGTGGATTTATGCCTGGCGTAATGGGGCACTGGTGAATCACGACATCATACAGGCCGGGTTTGCGCATTATGCGTCCCAGCCACCCAATACGGGCTACGATAGTTTTTTCATCCGAGCCGAACGCCTCGCTGCCGAAGGACAGAATGGCTTATGGCGCGCGGCTGATTTACCCTTACAAATTGATACAGTCTTCATCCCGGCGGCCAGTGATGAGCGCGTGCCGTTTGTGCGCTTGCGCAATGTATCCGAGGAGAGCCTGTCGTTGGCAGGTGCACAATTGCGCGATCTGGATTACACCGTTTATCCGTTCGGCGATGTAACGCTGGAGGCGTATAATACGCTTACGGTTTATGTGCGCTGCGGACGAGATCAGCCGCGTGAGATTTCCTGGTGTGGCGCCGGGCCAGTATGGGACGGTGTACATGATATCGTCTTTCTCAGTGCAGCCGATCAACGGTATATCGATCATCAGTATATTCCGGCGCGATAATGCGCCTCCTTTGGGGAGCATGATGCAGTTTCAAGGGTTACTTGTCGATTTTGATGGCACCATTCACACCCAAAACCAGTATGTGTCGCCGCGTGTGACCGCAGCCATACAAGGTCTCACCGCCAGGGGGATTAAGGTTGGCATTTGTACGGGGCGCCATTTCGGGTTTATCCAGCAATACGTGCAGTCGGCGGGGCTGGATGATGTGCATGTCGTGTGTGGGGGCGCACAATTGATCGGCGCTGATGGTGGGGTGGTGCAAGAAACGGTCATTCCCGCCGACGTGGTGCGCCATATCGCCGAAAAGATCGAAGTTTGGTGCGGGACACTCATCATTAAGCAAACCGCCATGTTATACGGAAACGGGCGTGCTTGCGAGGAAATCGCGGGCAAAAACAACGGAGCATCGGCCTTGTTGCGGCCCCTAACAGAATTGGTCGATTGGCACGCGCCCTCGGTTTACTTGCGCGATATTCCCGACGATGCTTGGCAGGAACTCGAAACATACCCCCAGATGACCTTATGCAAGCAGCGCTTGCGCTCTGGCGCGCCAGGGTATTTTGCAGATGGCACGGCGCCGGGGGTCAGCAAACAGCAAGGCGCGGCCTGGTGGTGTGCGCACCATGGCTTAGACCCTCAACACGTGCTCGGCATCGGCGATGGCGAAAATGACTTGGGGCTTTTTGCGGCTGTCGGCAGGCGGTTGGCCATGGGCAATGCCGTGCCCGCTCTGAAGGCTCAAGCCGATGCGGTTATCCCCTCGGTGGCTGCGGATGGCGTAGCCTGGGCCATCGACCATTATTTTAAGGACTGATACCCATGCATTTCTGGCAGATTATGCTGCGTGGCGCGTTGGGCTATTGCCCCAATTGTGGTTTAAGGCCCATGTTTCGCGGTTTATTTCAGTTTCATGACCATTGCGCGCATTGCGGCACCGTCTACGAAAATCAGCCGGGAGACTTCACCGGGGCATTGCACATCAGCGCAACCGCTACGTCCGCCTTTGCGATGGCGCTAGGCGTGTTGACGGTTCTAATCTTTGATCTGCCCCTTCTGCTGACGATTGCCCTGGACATTCCCATCATTATTTTCGTGGGACTGATCCTCCATCGCATCATCAAGGGGCTGTGGACGGCGCTCATGATCTACACCCATGCCTTCGACCACTCCGAAGCTGACCGCTGGCGATAGGCGAAATTCATGGGCCATCAGGGACTGAGTGCGTCCCTTCAGTTGATATTCCTGAGAAGTATCGGGCGAGAACTGGCCATTGAGTTGCTCGTATGTTCCCTGGCCAATGAGCATCGACCCGCCTTGGGCCAAATTACTGAGACGCGACGCCACATTAACTGTATCGCCCACAGGGGTATATTCGAGCCGCAATTGCGAGCCAATATTGCCAATCACCGCGACGCCGGTATTAATGCCGATGCCGAAGCGAATCGGCGTTGAAAACTGGTTCATTTCATTCAACTCTTCGATAACCCGCAGCAGTTCGTGCCCAGCGCGCACGGCCCGCACCGCATGGTCGGGTTGGTTATATGGTGCATTCCAGAATGCCATCAGATTATCGCCCAAATATTTGTTAATGGCGCCGCCGTGGGCCAAGACCACAGCATTCATGCGTTCCAAGAAGCGATTGAGGATGGACACGACTTCTTGCGGGGGTAGCCCTTCGCTGAGAGAGGTAAAGCCGCGCATATCGGCGAACATGACCGTAATTTCGCGTTCTTCACCTTGCAATGCCAACTCGCCCCGGTCATCGATTTCTACAATCCGCTGTGCAATTTCCGGCGAAACGTAGCGCCGAAAGAGGTCGTTAATCTGGTTGCGGCGGCGTTCCTCGAATAGATAGTTGCTGATGAAAATGCCTGCGAATAGCAAACTCAGGGCAATGGCGGGCAAGAGCAATTCATACACCACGCCTTCCACCTGAAAAGCCCGCACCGCCAGCACGAAATAGCCCGCATAAAGCACCACCGCCACGACAACGGCCACATACCAGCGCAGGACAGGCAAGCCCAGCGCGCCGATTAAACACAGTAGACCAATGGCAAACACTTGATCTTGGGGAGATTGGCTGCGTAGGGGCAGTTCGCGCCCTAGGGTGGGCAGGGTTTGGTGCAAGTTCTCGATAATATTGGCGTGGATTTCCACACCGAACATCTGCTCAGCATTGGACGCTACGGGCACTGGGAAGCGATCCGGTTCTGTCACCGTGCCCAGTACCCCCACTAGCACAATCCGATCCTGAAATACGTCGGGGGGGACGTCAATCGGGTTGGGGCGGTCGGCGCAACCGAAGCCCGGCAGGGCATAGGCCGGGTCAGTTGCGCTGGCCGAGCAGAG
>DAOTVD010000171.1:0-25342 GCA_034437075.1 Anaerolineae bacterium | reverse complement strand
TAGCGGCGCTACTCCCTAGGCCACTGGATAAAGGTAATCCTTTTTCAATCCACAAACGCACGCCAGCGTCCGTTTCATCGATTTGGTTGAGCACCGCCTGCGCAGCTAATGACGCGGTGTTTTTCTCTGCCGCAAGGGGGAGCTTGCCGTTATCGCCTGTAATATCAACAATCTCAATCCCCGAAGACGCGCAACGTTCAACCGTAACCACGTCACCCAGTCCCTCAACCGCAATACCCAGTACATCGAACCCCACGCCCAGATTCGCGACTGTGGCCGGTGCAAAAGCTTTCACTCGTTGCATAATTTTGTTCTCCTCATTACGATGGGGGTGATTAGTCTAGCCGCTCTAACGCCTGCGATATATCCGCGATGAGGTCATCAGCATCTTCCAGACCAACCGCCAAACGTACCAGACTATCGCTGATGCCCAGCGCTTCACGCGCAGCCACATCTAAATCAAAGTAGGTTAATCGTGCTGGCTGCTCTATTAAAGTTTCGGCCCCGCCCAAGCTCGGCGCGATGTACGGTATCTGAAGCGCGTCAATGAAACGACTGGTATCATCTAAAGATGCGCCTAACTCGAAACTGACAATACCGCCAAAACCGCTCATCTGCCGCGTTGCTAGGTCGTGGTCTGGGTGCGACGGCAGGCCAGGATACCAAACGCATTTTACGCGCGGATGCCCCGCGAGATGCTCTGCGATACGTTGCGCATTATCATTATGCCGCGCGACGCGAACGGCCAGCGTACGCAAGCCACGTTCTAACAGATAAGCGTCCGATGGCCCCAAGATAGCCCCCATCAACACCTGAGACTCATGCAATGCTGCTAGACGGTTGGCATCCCCCAGAATCACCCCAGCCAAGACATCATGATGCCCCCCCAAATACTTCGTGGCCGAATGTACGACATAGTCTATGCCATAGTCCAAAGGGCGTTGATTCAGAGGTGTGGCCAAGGTGCTATCCACCACAGTACGGATTTTGTGACGCTGGCCCACTGCTGCCAATTTTTCGAAATCGACCAATCGCAAATGAGGGTTTGTAGGACTTTCCACGATAATCATGCGCGTCTGTGTGGGGCGAATGGCTGCTTCGAGCGCGTCAGGATCATCAAATGAAATAAACGTTGTTTCGATGCCCAGCCGCGCCAATACGCGCTCGGCTAATTGCCGCGTCCCGCGATAACACCGCGCTTGCATGATGATATGGGCCCCTGTGGGCAAACTTCCTAGGATAAGGTGGGTTAAGGCGGCCATCCCAGAGCTACATAACAAGGCTGCTTCAGCACCTTCCAGAGCAGCAAGCTTGCGTTCTACCGCCGTTCGTGTAGGATTAGCAATGCGTGTATAGTCTTGGCGATCCGCCAACCGTTGGCCCGAGTACCGCCCATGCATAAATGCAAGTAGATCGGCAGTATTTTGAAAAGAAAAGGTCGCACTGTGTACAATCGGTGTCGTTATGGCACCGGGGCCAGTGGTGCGCTGACCAGCATGAATAGCGCGTGTACTGGGTCCTAATGTTGAATCTGACACAATATATTGCTCCGGCTTCAAACGCTGCTCAAACTGTAGCGAAAGGTGAGACGATTAGCAAGCGCAACCTCATCATGATAGAGAATCTATGCAAAGAGAACGTATGTATGCCGTAAAAATCATCTTCATGAGTGGCCCCGATGATGGAACAGAGGTCTGGCTACGCAGTAATCAAAGCCAGGGTTATGCTGTTGTGGATGGCTGGGCGTTTGTCATCGGGCGTCGCGAAACATGCGATTTGAGTATTCCGTTTGATACCCAGGTCTCGCGTGAGCATGCGCGGCTTCTGATCTTGCAAAACGAAATGCGCCTGCAAGACAATGGCAGTCGTAATGGCACATTCATCGAAAATATGTTGGTGCACGATGAAGCACCTGTGCAACTGGGGCAACTTTTTCGCATCGGGCGCACCTGGCTACGTGTAGAGGAATCGCAGCAATGAACGCACTCCCCCCCGAGCTACAACAGCGCGCAGAACAAATCTCCGAACGCTTAAACCATTACTATTTAGGAGTTGAGCATTTATTTCTGGCTGTACTCGAAGACCCGAATGCTCTGCCCAGCCGATTGCTATGGGCGGCGGGTGTATCCCCGACCCAAGCGCGTTATGTACTCTTGGACGAACTCGGGCAAAGCCTGGATCGGCAATATTGGGAGGGCATCCGTATGACGCCCCGCGCCGAAATCGTGGTGGCACTGGCGTATTATCAAGCTGGGGGGCAAACCATTAAGGCCGAGCATGTCTTTTTGGGCATCCTCCAAGAAAGAGACAATTTTCCGTGCCGGGTTCTGGCCAGCCTGGGCATAGACCTCGATCATCTAATGGAACAGGCCACAAACAGCAGCGCCGACGATATTCTGCCCGAGCTTGCCATAGAAACCGATTTACCCCTAACGGACGCTGACCGCCAAAGCTTACGCCATCTTTTCGGCGGAGCAGGCACGCTGGCCCTGTCAGGCGAATTCAACCAAGATCACCACCCATCGCGCTTGTATCATGCGGCATGGTTCCTGCCAGATGGCGACATACAGCATGGCGCAGTCAAATTTAACGCACCCGAGGCCATCTTGCATGAATGCGCCCTCTATCAGCAGATGACCCACCAAACAACGACCGCACCCCATTTAAGCATTATGGGCGCGGGCATCGACCGTCAAGAACGACAAGGTGCTTTATTCTATGCCTTGCCAGGGGCGCAAGCCCCCCTACGCAGCCTGATTGACTATGAACGAGAGCATGGCCTACCCCACACTGCCAATGTCTTGCAATTCAGCTTGTTTGATAATTTTCATTATCATTGGCTACAAACCAAAGTTCGCTATCGCTTTGGGATGTGGCGCGAATATGAAGCGATCTTGCCGCCGGCGTTGGTGCTGGAATACGGGGCTGTGGAATCCGAACACCATCTCTACCCATTAGAAGATTGGAGTTACGCGGACGGACGTTTGCAGATTGGTGAAACCGTCCTATGCAAAGACTTTACCGTACAAGCGCATTTACCCCATCGCCGCAGCGTGATCTTATGCGCCAGCAGCGGATCGCAGGCTGTCAACCAGGCCTCGCGCGTGCTGATCACCGGGCTAGATGCTGCTCGGCTAGACGGATTGCAAGTCGGGCAATCGGTCGCGGAGATCGGTGGTATGATCACCACCCGACGCGACATCCAACTAGCCCAGCGCGTGGCGGAAATCGCGCCAGAAATAGACACACACTGGCAAACGCCCCTGGGCGCCCTGCCCAATCCTGTAGAATATCTCAACACGTTCTTAGGCACGGAAATTGACGGGTATATGGCGCTTGTGCATGGCAATTTACATCCTGGCAGCTTGTTAATCGACCAGGCCGATCGTATGTACCCGCTGCATTGGCAACACATGCGTGATAGCCATGTCTTGTTCGACTGGGCCATGCTGGAAGTCAGCCTTATACAAACCATCCTGCTTGATAAACAACGCGCCGAATGGGACGCGATTTGGCACCTAGCAGAGCTTATCCGCGCGATAGATCATCATGATGAGGCCCTTTTGCAGCGCCACGCCGATGACATGGAACGCGCCGCGCTCCTGGCTCTCATTCGCGATGTTGTGACCCCCTTGCTCGGCACACCAGGCGATTGGTCCGAATATTTCGCTACTTTGGCCCTCATGCATCTCGCCAGCCTGGCCTGGCACGGCCAAAACACACAAGCCCAGCGATTGGCCGTGGCCGGGGCAGCCCTGGCTACAGACGCTTATGTGCGAACCCGCGCTTAGGCTGTCAACCCGGCGCGTGTCTGGTATCATGGTAAATTCATTTGGTTTCTAATGACGGTTTGTGAGAATCACGAAAGGCTCTAAAGCATGACTCTACCGATTCCGGTGGCTATTCTGGGCGCTACGGGCGCCGTCGGGCAACGTTTCATCCAACTCTTGCAAGCGCATCCCTGGTTCAAAGTATCCGAACTGGTGGCCAGCGAGCGCAGCAGTGGGCGCGCCTATGCGGAAGTAGCGCGTTGGGTGCTCAGCGACACTATACCGCCTGAAATCGGTGCCACAACCGTCAAGGCCCTAGATGCCCCGCTGGATTCCCCCATCGTTTTTTCCGCGTTACCGTCCGAGGTCGCCCAGGAGGTCGAAGCCCGCTTGGCTCGCGCGGGACATATGGTGTTCAGCAACGCCAGTGCCTACCGCATGGCACCAGATGTCCCCATCCTGATGCCCGAAGTCAATGCCGAACACCTCGCCCTGCTGGCGTGCCAACGCAGCGCGCGTAACTGGACGGGCGGCATCGTCACGAACTCGAATTGCACAGCTTCGCCGCTAGTGATGGCCCTAGCGCCGTTACGCGCCTTCCAGCCCGAAGCACTCAGCCTAGTGAGTATGCAAGCCGTCAGCGGCGCAGGTTACCCGGGCGTACCCTCCCTCGATATTATGGACAACGTCATACCGTATATCGCGAAAGAGGAAGAAAAGCTCAACGAAGAACCCGCAAAAATTTTGGGCACACTCACGGATGAGACGATTATTCCCTTTCCGATGGTTGTAGACGCTGCCTGTAATCGCGTCCCGGTGCTGGATTGCCATCTCATTAACGTGGTTGTGCGCTTTCAACAACACCCGACCCTGGACGATTTACTCGCGAGTTGGCATAGCTTCCAAGGGCCGGGTAATGTGCCACACCTACCCAGCGCCCCCGCCCAACCCGTCATCGTAGCCAACCAACCCGACCGCCCCCAACCACGTCGGGATCGCTACGCCGGAGAGGGAATGTCCACTGTTGTTGGCCGCCTGAGAGAAGCGCCCGCCTTTGGGGGGGTTCAATTTCTGGCGTTAGCGCATAACACCATCCGGGGGGCGGCTGGCTGTTCGATACTGAACGCAGAGTTGGCTGTTCAGGAAGGGTATGTGCCCAATATAAGCCTTTAACCAGGTAAAGCGGGCATCGGTGGGGGCTGGTCATCTTCACCGCAAGGAATCGGCGCAAGGCGGCCCGGTTGGTCATTTTGCGGCGCGAAGACCTGAAAACAGGGCACATCTGGCTCAAAAATTTGATCACCGGCACGGATCAGCAGGTTAATGTTCGCAAGGGAAATATCTGAGGCGCTAAAGTCATAGACCACACTCCCCGCTGATTGGGCAATCTCAAGCGCATAATCCGCCTCGCGCGGCTGTATGACATGCGCGAAGGCCGTCGCGTGGCGCTCTGCCGCGCGCACTTCCCAGGCGACAGGGCCAAACAGGTAGGCATAGGCGCCTAGCTCTGGAATGAGATGCACCCGGCCCCGCGCTTGGGCGGGCAACACGATCTCGTCGCCCGGTTCAATCGTCAAACCTTCGACCTCATCTTCAATCTCGATGCGCGTGCCAAATTCATCCACCAGGGTCAAATTGCCCTGTTGTTCATCATAGAGCAGCCCTAGATCGACACCAAAAGGCACCAGAAATACAATCGCGGTGATGCTCACCAACACGATGATGAAGATAACGCGCATAAAACGCACAATACGCTTGAGTTCATTTTGCCCGGATGCGGTCATGGGCTCTCCTACTCCTGTCGGATGACGCCTATCAGCATAACGCAAAACGGGGTACCGCGCACGCGCTACCCCGCCAAATGTCTCAGGATGGCCAATTAGCGCGGGCGAATGGCCCAGCCTGGCAAGTCGGAGCGGTAATTATCGCTGCTATAGACATACACCCAGGCGTCTTCGTCCTGGCGCGTCCATTCATACACCCAATCGGCATCGGTCAACGACAAGTTCACGCATCCGCGCGACTGGCGATAACCGAATGCATCGTGCCAATAGGCAGCATGTAGCGCGATGTCGCCATCATAGTACATAATGTCGGCGATATTCTCGATATAATACGCATCGCCCAAATACCCCGCCGCGCCGGACATCGGGCCGCGTGTCCAGCGTTGGTAAATCTGGAAAAGCCCTTCGTTGGTGCTCCATTGCGGCAACCCGCTAGAGATCAGGGTTGCGAACACCATGCGGTCGCCTTCGTAAGCCACCAGAGTTTGCTCGAACAAATCCACCGCTAGCCAAATGTCGGTATCACCAACCTCGGCGGGGCGTTCTACGGGCTTCACTTTAGAGACGCGAATCTGCTGAATCCATTGGTCGCGCCCGACCATGTACCATTCCCAACCATCGACAATTTCGACGCCGTAAATGTTCATCATGGCATAGCGTTCAATTTCTTCGTATGCATCATGCGGCGGCCCGCCAGGGTATAAACTCGGCTGCACTGGCGCGAGCATCCAGGCGAAAGGCCGTTCGAGCGGCGCATCAATTTCCACACCGCCGAAGCTTGACACCTCATAGGTGCGGGTATCCTCTTGGCGTACCCATTCATTCTGGCGCAATTGCACCCAGCCTTCGATCCAGCCAATGTAGCTAACCAGCGTTAGGCCACCGCCCACCTGGCGGAGCGGATTGCCATTTGGCGCATCATAAATCGTCGCGCCTTCATACAAACGGCGGAATCGGCTCGCGTTCACAACTTCGTCGCGCACTTCAATCGGGCGCACATTCGGCACAGGCGAGTGGACTGTTTCGGCTTCCGCTGCCCGCATTTCCATCGCACTCAAGCCCATATTCAGCAGACAGTCGGGCTGTTGCGCTTGGGTGCCGCTGGCTTCGGCATCGGCCAGCGCTTGTTCCACCAATGCCTGGCAGCTTTCATCGGCAGCATCCCCCGGAAAGGCCTGGACGCCTACCACCGGAACGAGCAATAACAGACCCGTAACCAAGATAATTTTTCGCAAGTGAGTTTTGAGGATCATTCACAGCACCTTTACTTCATTCCGCTAACAGCCCCGCATTGTAGCATAGTCGTTTCCCAAAAACAGGAACCAATGGCCAAACGTAGTCCAAGCATATGAATACGTGATGAACATTTGTCCAGATCGCAGATCATCGCTCGACAACAGCACACCGTGGCGCGATACTCTTTTTACAGAACACGAGTAAACGAGGAAACTTACCTATGGCGACACTTCACGAAGCGGTAACACCGCAAACTGAGACGTCCCCACCGCCCCACCCTACGACCGACCATGTCGTGCTACGGGCCGAAGGGCTCACGAAAGAGTTGCCCATGGGCCAAATGGTCGTGCATGCCCTACGCGGCGTCGATTTGACCATTCATGCAGGTGAAATGGTGGGCATTGTCGGCCCCTCGGGCAGCGGCAAAAGTACCCTGCTAGGGCTGATGGGTGGCCTGGACACGCCAACCGCCGGGCGGCTGGAAATTGACAGTATTGACGTCACAAACCTGAACGAAGGCCAACTCACCGAAGTGCGCAACGAGAAAATCGGTTTCGTCTTTCAATTTTTTAACCTCATCCCCACGCTGACTGCCCTGGAAAACGTCGCCCTACCGATTCAATTCGCGCGCAAACCTCAATATGACCCCGAAAAGCGCGCACGCGACATCCTGGGCGCGCTGGGCCTGGGCGACCGCCTCGACCATCGCCCCAATCAGCTTTCTGGCGGGCAACAACAACGGGTTGCTATCGCACGCGCCTTGGCCAACAATCCGCCGCTCTTGTTGGCGGATGAGCCTACCGGTAACCTGGACACCGCCGCCTCGGAAGTGGTGCTGCAAGCCCTAGACGATGTACACGCCGAATTCGGCACGACGCTTGTGCTAGTGACCCACTCGCGCGAGCTCGCCGAGCATACCGGGCGCGTGGTCGAGTTGGTGGATGGGCGAATCGTCAGCGACGGCGGAGTACAACGCGCATGAATCTCCGGCAAATTCGCCGCCAATGGGCTTTTTACTTGAAGCACTCTTTGCGCGACCTGGCCCGCAACGGCGGGCGGACGTTCTTCGCGCTGTTTTGCATTGCCACGGGTGTGGCCGCCGTGGTCGCGTTGCGTTCCCTAGCGTTGATGATCGGCGATGAACTGACGCTCAATCTGGCCGAACTCAACCGAGGCGATATTCAAATCGTCGCCAGCAATGATATTGATACAGCTTACTGGACGCTCTCCCAGCAGAATGATCCGGTCTTCTCAGATGCGGGCCTCACGGAATTGCGCGCCTGGGCCGAAAGTGAAAATGCCGATATCCAATTCGGCAGCAGTGAAAATCTGCTTCAGGTGCAGCCATTAGGGCCAGAGGACGAACCCGGCCAACCCTTCCCCGTGGTGCCTGTGCTGGTAAACCCGGAAACCTGGCCGTTTTATGGCGAAGCGCGCCTGGCCGAGCCCGCCGGGTTGACCCTGCAAGAGGTTTTTGCCGACGATGGACTCAATCTGGTCGTTTCACGCCGCATCGCGCTAGAGAACAACATCTCTCTGGGTGACCGTATCCGCGTGCCGGGCGCTGAAACACCGCTAACGGTTGCGGGCATCGCTGCCGATGAGTCCGAAGGTAGCTTAGCATTGCGCAATGGCCCGGCGGGGTTTGTCGGCTTCGTCTACTATCCATTAGAACGCGCACCCGAAATCGGGCTCGACCCATTGCCCACCACCGCCTATATCCGACTGCCCTTAGGGCGCGACGTCACGCGCGCCGCTGATCGACTGGAAGCGCGTTTTGGCGAAAATATCGCCTACGTGACGACCGCCGAACTCGAAGAAGAAAATCAGGAAGCCGCCGACCTCATTAACGACCTCGTGCTAGTGATGGGCCTTTCCGCGATTTTAATCGGCGGAATCGGCATCGTGAATACCATGAACGTGATTGTCGCGCGGCGCACGCTGGAAATCGCCGTACTAAAAACCATGGGCCTTAAAGCCTGGCGCGTGACGGCTCTGTTCCTAGTGGAAGCCGCGCTGATGGGCATCATCGGCAGCGTGATCGGCATTTTAGCAGGCATCGGGCTAAGCTATAGCGTGCGTAATGTGGGCGAAACCGTGCTGAATGCCGAACTCGCCTGGCGGGCTTATCCCGAAGCGTGGTTCAGCGGCGCGACACTGGGCGTTATCATCACGATTTGCTTCGGATTTCTGCCCACGCTCAACGCGGGCCAGGTGCGCCCGGCGGGGGTTCTGCGCCCGAACGAGATCACTCTACCGAATGCGGGGCTAACGCGCACCCTGGGCACGATCTTTCTGGTGATGATTCTTTTCGGGCTGACGCTAAACATCATCATACGCGGTCAACTGGAACTACCTATCGCGCTCATGCTCGCCTTAGGCGGGTTCATCCTGGGCGGCTTCGCGGGGATCATGTTACATAACGAGGGAATTATGAAACGCATCCCGGCAGACGCGGGCGCAGAGGTTGCGCGGCGGGGTGTGTGGGTTTTTGCCGGGGCCGTAGGCGCCTTGAGCCTCATCGGGCTGGGGGGCGCAGAAATCGCGTTCGGCTTTGGTATCCCCGCCCTGGCGATTTATGGTCTTCCGGCGGCGCTATTCATCAGCTTGCTTTTGGGGCTTTCCGCACTCACGCGAACCCAACCCGAATTTGCGGTATCGGTGGCGCGGGGTGCCCGCCAGACCTTGCTACTGGGCGGTGCCATCGTCTTAGGCGCGTTGATTGGCGGCGGCGTCTATTTTGTGACCATCGCCGTGTTGGCCGTGCTATATCCAGCGGAGTCCCCTCCGCCGGGCACCACCCCCGCGCGGGTCGTGGCCGTGGTACTGTTTTTGGCGAGCGCACTAATCTTCCGCACACGTGCGCGAGGCGCGGCGGGCCTGGTGGGGCTGGGTGTCATTGGCGCGACCTTTAGCGCGGTTGTAGGTTTCGGTTTAGGGGATGCGCTCGAAGCGCTGTTTGGCGGTTTTGGCTTTTGGAGCGACCTTGAACGCGCCTCGACAGGTATTGTCGTGGTGCAAATTTTGGTGCTGGCCATGGCGCTCGTCTTCGCTGCTATGCTGGGCGTGGTGTGGATTCTCAGCAAAACCCCCACATTCAAGAATGTGGACGCCAAACTCGCCCTACGCAACATGAACGCCCGCCGCCCCCGCACCGCCGCAACCATGATGGGCCTCACGGCGGGCATCGCCGCGCTGTCGCTTATCACCCTGACGACCAGCGGCGTCACGACCCTGTTAGAAGGCCAATTACAGGCCGAAGCGGGCGGAAACGTGCTGGTGCTCTCGCGCAACCCAGAAGCCGCTGACGCGGTCAGCAAACGCCTAGAGGAGCAACTACCGGGTGTGCGCAGTTACGCCGAATTTACGCTTTATACTGGGCGGCTGATCGCGGTGGATGGCGAAGAACCAGATGTAGAAGGCTTCGAAACCGGCGACGCCGCCGACGGCAATCGCTTCGAGGTCGGCCAGCAAGAGAACGAACCCGGCATCGGCTTCGGCTTCACGACCATCGATCCGCGCCAGAATGCCGACCTGGAATACGAAATGACCAATGGTCGTTTTTTGCGTCCAGAAGACATCGGCCAACCTGTGATGGTCATCCGCGAGCCGCCCGCCGGCTCGCCACTCGATTTACTGGGCATTGAGGTCGGCACGGAGATCACCTGGTTGCTGCGCCCCCCGCCTGGCTCGGAGGAAGAACCCATCGAACGCACGTTTACTATCATCGGTTTGATTGATGAAAACTCGCAACAAACCGGGGTGGCTATCGGCTTCCAAGCGCCCATCGAAAGCGTGCCAGAATTCATCCGGCCTAACTCGTATGTGACCGTAGCCGACATCGAAGATGATTTCGTGGACGAAGCCATTTTCGAATTTGCGGGGATTACCAACGCTTTCGCCATTGAAATCAGCTATCTGGTGCAGGTGATCGAAAACCTTATCGCGCAACTGATCGCTATCCCGGCGCTGGTCGCGTTTTTGGCCTTGGTAGCGGGGATCGCTATCATCGCCAATACGGTAGCGCTGGATACTCAAGAACGCCGCCAGCAAATCGGCGTTATGAAGGCGGTTGGCCTGAAAGGCTGGCGCGTCCTGGCGCAATTGGTGTTTGAATACGCGCTGATTGGCCTGGTTGCGGGGCTCATCGGCGCGGCCATTGGCCTGATTGCAACGCTATGGGTCGGCGTGTTGGGGAACGCGCAACAATTGGAGGATACGCTGCAATTGTTGCCCGCCGCGCGCCTGGTGGGCCTGGGTATCTTTGTGGCCGTGCTCGCGACGTTGGCTTCCGCCTGGACAGCCGCCCGCGAAAGCCCTATGGACGTTTTGCGCTACGAATAGCGCTTACCTGATTGTCGGAATCAAAAAGCGGGGTGCTAGAAAACACCCCGCTTCTGTTTTAGGCGGTTTGGTCTACAACGGTAGACCGAGGCCGCTCTTTGGCTTCGCGGTTCAAGAATGGGATTTGACCTTTTTCCCAGGATACCAGCAACGGTACCGCGATAAAGATCGAGCTATACGTCCCGCTGGTGAGGCCAATCAGCATGATGATGATGAATTGGCGGGTTGTCTCGCCGCCGAACAACACCAACGCCACCATGATGAACATCGCATTCAACTGCGTAGCCAGCGAGCGATGCACGGTTTCGAGCACACTGCGGTTAACGATCAATTCGTAGCTCTCGCCCCGGCGGCGCGGGATGTTCTCGCGGATGCGGTCGAACACCACGATGGTATCTTGCACGGAGAAACCAAGCACAGTCAGCATGGCCGTCAGAAAGAGCGCGTCGGCCTGCCAACCCAGCACCAAGCCGAAGATCGACATAGCAGTAATCATAATCAGCAGATCGTGCACCATGGCCACAATCGCACAGGCGCCGTAGCGATATGCATTCGGCACTTTGCGGAAAGCGAACCACACAAATGCCAGCACCACACCACCGCCAAAGATCGTCGCCAGGATGGCGGCCTGGGTTACTTCTTGGCCGACCGTACCTGAAACTTCGTTTGTTGAAGTCGCTTCTTCATCCAGGGGCGCTAGTTCTGCTTGCAATTCTTCTAGCATAAGCGTGATTTCATCCACGGAGGCTTCTTCCGTGCGCACCGACCAGCGACTCCCTTCGGGATACGCCTCAACCCCTTCGCCCAGTGATTCTGTCTCTAGCGGGTTGAGTTCTTGCACGACCAGTTCCTCGTAGCCGGCCTCGGTGAACACATCGCGGATTTCTTGCTCGCCAATGGCTTCGATGAATTGCAACTCAAAGATCGTGCCCCCCGTGAAGTCGATGCCCAGTTGCAAGGGTTGCCCGGTTTGCACCGTGGAATAGATCAGCGTGCCGATGCCAATCGTCAGGATAAGCCCTGAGAAGAGAAAATAGTACGCGCGTCGTTCTACTAACCGAAACATATCAACTCCTTACGCGCCCAGTAGCCAACGTTGTTGGATGAGCGAGCGCCCGCTCAGTTGGATAATTAGCGTGAGTAGCGCTTGGGTAACGATAATGGCCGTGAATAGATTAAACACCAGCCCCAAGCCTAAGGTAATCGCGAAGCCCTGCACCGCACTGGCACCAAAGCTGCTACCGAAAAACCACAACACGACACAAATCGTAATGGTGGAGATATTCGAGTCGCGAATGGCCGTCCACGCGCGAGAGAAACCCAATTCCATGGCTTTGGTCAGTGGTTTACCAGCGCGTAGCTCCTCTTTCATACGCTCAAAAATGAGAACATTGCCGTCCACCGCCGTCCCGATGCTAATCAAAAAGCCCGTAATTGCGGGGAGGGTCAAGGTCACGGGGATGAATTTATAGGCCGCGAAGTTAATCATGATAAACAACGCCAACGCAAAAGCCGCTGCCAAGCCCGGCACACGATAATAGAGGGTCAAGAACACCAGAACGGTAATCACACCAATGATGCCCGCTTCTACCGATTTGTTCACCGAGATTTCGCCCAGCGTCGGGCCTACGGTGTCGAAGGCTTCCACTTCTAGCGGCACGGGCAACGCACCATAGCGCAACTGCACGGCCAGCGATTCGGCCTCTTGGCGCGAGAAATCGCCCGTGATGGTGCCCTGGTCGCTGATGCGCGCTTGCACCGTAGGCGCAGAAATCAGTTCGCCGTCTAGCACAATGGCCAGCGGCTGACCAATATTGGCGCCGGTATAGCTAGAAAAAATGTCAGCGCCTTCACTGGTCGTCGCAAATGCAACTTGCCAGGTACCAACGCCCACACCCGCAACCCCGGTCGGCTCAGCAATTGCGTCGTCCAAGCCTTCCCCGGTCATGATCGTTCGGAATGGCGCACCTGTAATCGGGTTCGTCTGGCCAGAGCGACGTTCGCCGCCCGGTTCATTGGGCGAACAGCCACGCCCTTCACCAAATTGCGCGATCTGCTCGGTGGTCAGAATACACGCACCCTCCAGAGGAACCGAACCGCCAAGGCCGCTAAAATCGACGAACTCAAGCAAGCCAGTGCCTTGAATCGTGGACAGCGCGAGTTCGCGGTCGCTGACGCCAGGTAGCTCCACAATTAGGCGGTCACTACCCTGAGTTTGCACCACCGCTTCGGTGACGCCCAACCCGTTCACCCGGTTCTCGACAATGCGGCGGGTGGTGTTCAGTTCTTCCTGGCTGACATCCTCTTGCAGGGCTGCTGCACGCAGCAACACCCGCGATCCACCTTGCAAGTCTAGCCCTTGCT
Organism: Anaerolineae bacterium; assembly: GCA_034437075.1. Classification (GTDB taxonomy): domain Bacteria; phylum Chloroflexota; class Anaerolineae; order Aggregatilineales; family J027; genus DAOTVD01. Next base: position 11,844 of record DAOTVD010000171.1, on the reverse strand, counting down.
GAACTTCAATCTCACGTTCAATGTCCAGAAAATCAATATTTAACCCTGGGTTATCCGGCCACACCATCCACCCGGTGACAACCGCAATAATCAGGATTACCCCTAGCCAAAAGCGATAATAGGGCATATTCCAATGTGCCTTTCGCCAAAAAATATCATTCGCTGTGTTGGATAATGCTATACGTAAACGGCTCGTATGATAACCCTAGCGGCCTCAGATTTCCAGTTCCACTTACCCGGGGCGGATTCTGAGTTGCCCGAAGACGGCACCGGAGATGAAACCAGCGCGATACCCATTACGCCGCGTTCAAACGCCAATCGTAAGGCTTAAACGCGACCTTCGCCTCACCATGTTCCAGAAATGCCCGTTCCGTTTCGTTCATCCGGTATGGCGCAATTGTGCGCAAAATCGGCGTTTTATCGCCCAGGCCATTCCAACGCACAAGCGACGATGCGCCAAAATCATGGGCATACCACATCAACAGTTTGTTCAGCGTGACCTGCCGATTGGGTATATCAATTTCGACATCGCTGCCGTTGAGGTAATTCTTGGTTGCAAAATCAAGCTGCATGTCGATCTTATCGGCCTCGTAAAATTGAATCGGTGGGCAGGATTGCGCCCCACACACCAACGTAAAATGCGTGCGGATGTCGCGTTGTTTCAGCGCAAAAGCCAAGCGAGGATCACCCGGCGAGAACTGCGGCCCAGGCACATAGGGATGCCCAGCATTGGCGCGCAAGATACCATGTTCAATATCTTCGATGCTAAAAAAATAGCCCCCGATATCATAGGCCACCCGGTCGCCAAACGCCACATATTCTTGCATAGACTCGCGAATGCCCAGCGCGATAATGCCATCAATAGACAGCGCGTTATAGAGATTGATCCAAAAGGCGAGCTTTTCTTCACGACTGTCCACGGACGCTAGCTCAAAGTCGCGCAAGTGTGCGGTAATCTGGCGATATTCCGCATAAATATCGCTAGCTTGCAGGGCTTGGTAATCCACCGTGCCACGTTCGTAATCGGTGGCCTGGCTTTTGATCTGGTTGATGGTGCGTTTGAGGGCAGCGGCAATGTCGTCGGGGGCGTCGGTAGTTAAAGGCACATCATGGTTCAAAACGCGCGGCTTAATCCGCAAGGCCGTTTGGTATAGCGCCTGCCATATCGTCCGGGCTCGGTGCATAAGGGGCTCTCATTCATCGTCATTAAACCGAAACATTAGCCGATCATCCGCCGTATAGCTGACGTGCGCGCTAAAAGGCGTTTCGCTTGCCCCACTCCCAAAGAGACGCGGCAGCAAAATGGGCAGGTCTTCGACGAGGTTTTTACCCGTAATGGCGCGCAAAGGCACCCATTCCAGCGTGCCTTCGTCGCATTCGCCCACTGCCCGCGAACGGGCTTGGGCTGTCACCACAAAAAGCATGATCCCGCCTGGCTGACCGGCATCAATGTTAATGACGCCCCGTAAGCGCGGGTTACTTACCTCGATGCCCGCTTCTTCACGAATTTCACGCACGGCAGCGCGCAATGGGTCTTCGTCCCGCTCGATATGCCCCCCCAAGCCGTTATACCGATTCGGAAAAACGCGCTTGTGTGGGCCACGCTTCATCAACAATACATCATCGCCATCGGTCACAAGGCACAAGGTGCGCGGAATAACCGTCCAACGTCCGGCGGTTGCATCAGCGCCTTGGTCATGTGCGCCCATCGCGCTAACCTACCGTTTCGGGTTCAGACGTCGGTTCGCCATCGGTTTCAACGTCTTCGGTATCCTGGAACTCATCCACAGGCGGGCCGAGATCATCCGCACTGCTGCCCAAAATGCAAGAGTTATACCCCGTGCCAATATCAATGCGGAAATCGACCTGGCGATTGGGGTCGGGCTCGAATACGACCTGGCTATCACCGATGCGCATAATCTCCATAATGCGTTCTAACGCGCTGCCTTTGGTCGCGCCCGTGTAATCATAGATCGTGGTCGCTTGCAATTGCCGCCCCGGAATTTGCCCCTGTGGGAAGGTCAAAAAGCCCTCCCAGGCGAGCCGATCCGACGCGACGAGGTCGAAGCCCAGGCCAAATGCGGAGCCGTCGTTAATTTCAATCGAGACCTCCTCCAGGTCGAGGCGATTACCCGTAGGGGGTGTGACGAAATCCCGCGCAAGTTGGAAAATCTGGGCGTAATCGGGCAAGAGAGTCGCGCGGCCATCATCCGGCGTGGTGAAATTGGTGTAATGGACGCCGATGACGCCATTGAAGCGCTCAATATCGTTCAGATTCAGCGTATTGGCCACGGGCAAGAAACGTAATATATCGTCTAAGGTCATGTCCGTATCGACGATTTCGAGCGCCTGAGGAAAGAGTTCGGTCACTTGCTCAAACAAACCCAATTGCTGAGATTGCACGAACATCGCGCGCAAGATGTCGATCTGGCGGCGCCCGCGATCCAAATCGCTCGTCGTGACGCGGCTGCGGGCATACCACAGGGCGAAATACGGCGACAACGTCTGCCGTCCGATGCCCATGGTGTATTGTTCCCAGTTTTCTTCCACGGTCGGGTCTAAGTCCGGCGAAATGAGCGCCCAGTCTTCGATCTGGCAATCGACGCTAATTTGCAGCCCGCCAAGTTGCTCGATAATGGCTTCAAAGTCGCTGAAGTTAACGCGCGCGTAGTAATCCACCTCGATGCCGAAATTATAGCGGATAGTCTCTTTCATCAGACCCGCCCCGCCCGTAGGCCATCCTTCCTGGGCGCCCAAGTTATAAACGGTGTTGATCCGATCCACGGTATAGCCGGGCACATACACCAGCAAATCGCGCGGGATATGCCACATGGCCACATTGCCAACATCCAGATTCAACGATACCAGGATTACAACATCCGTACGCCCCAAATTATCCCCGCGAGAGTCGGCGCCCAGCAACACAAAATTGACGATGTCGTCGCTATCTTCCATCAGGGGCGCTTCGGGCGGAAAAGCAATGATGGGTGTCGTCACGGGCGTTGCGTATGTACCCTCAATCGGATAGGGCGACGGTGAAGGCGTCGGCGTGGCGGTTGGGGTTAGGGTCGGGGAAGGGGTAAATGTGGCTGTTGGAGTCAAAGTCGGGGACGGGGTTAGCGTATTGGTGGGCGTTAAAGTCGGGGTCGGGGTATTGCTCGGCGTTTCGGTGGGCGTGGGCGTGAACGTCAGCGTCGGGGTACGGCTCGGCGTGCGTGTCGGGCGCGGCGTGTTCGTCGGGATAGCTGTAGGCCGCTCGGTGTTGGTGGGTATTAAAGTCACCCGCTGAGCAAGCTCGGTCGGCGGGGGTGTCTGGCTCGGCGCGGCAGTGGTGGATTCTGGCGTGTCCGTCTGCGTGGGGGGCGGATTAGTTGGGGTTTGGGACTCGTTCGGCGGCTGCATGGTAGGTGATGATGTTGCGCTGGGGGGAACATCCGTCGGAGAAGGGCTTTCGGTGGGCATTTCCGTCGCCGTTAACGAAGGACGCTCACTAGGCATTGCAGTAGCCATCTGCGCGACTTCTAGCGCGGATTCATCCGTCGTCATGGTTGGGTCTAGCATTTGCTCTAAGCCCGGTATCGCGGCAGCCTCCTCGGTTTGAGACGCTGCTTGCTCTTCGCGAGAGGGCAAATCTGCTTCGATGGTGGGCGCTAAAGCGGTAGCCGTATGCACAATGTCCGCATCACGCTCGGATAACACCCTGCGTTGATCGATTTCTTGCGCAATACCCGTCAGTGTGTAGCCTAGGAAATAGACGACACTCCCGAGCATGGCCAAACCAAACGCCCAGGCGAGCACTTTCCGCAGCCAACGATAAAATGTTTGCATGGTAACTTGCTCCAAGCCAACCGGCCAAACCGTGCCAGTATACCAGCCGATCCGACATCAGTCACTAACGGGAAACAACCTGCCCAACATTTAATCGGCATACGAAGGATTTGCGTAGAGCCGGCGTAAGGTATTCAAATCGCGGGGGCTCATCCAACTAACCCCAGTCAAATAGGGGTACATAACATCTGATTCATAAGGGCTATGCACCATCAGACCCACCGCGTGTAACATCTCGTGTAATACCGCAGCATACGGGTATTCCGTGGCCGTATTGATCCAGATTTGGCCGTAGATACGATGATAGGTATCGCCCCCGCCAAAATCCCCGAGGTCGGCAATGCCCGCACACCCCCCTGTCAACGTGGCGGGGCATCCCGACCAACGTTCATACTCGAAAGGTTCCATAATGTATACGACGAGATTGGCATCCGCCTCATTAGCTACCCACTCCATCGGGATAACCTGCCGGATTTGACCCATGGCATTTTGCACCGCCTCGATCCAAAAATCACTGGCATTGGCTACTGCGACCGTATCTTCCCAAGACCCAACCCACACCCGCACCGGAAATTCAAAAAAGCGCAGATAGCGCCCGCCGCTACGCCGGAAAGTGTCCAGGGTATAGCCATCGCCATTGCCCTCCCAATAGGTATCACCGAATGCGCTCGGGTCGGCGGTTTGTGGCACGCTGGATGCTTGTATCCACGGTGTTGCCATCATGACGATGGCGAGGTCAGTCGTTGGCGTGGGCACGCTCGTCCAGGTGGGCGGTAAGGCTGTGCGCGGTGCCGCAGATGAAATCGGCTGGGTCGAAATCGGATTTGGATCGGTGGTGGTAGGCACGGGGCCAAAGTCTGAGGCTTGGTTAGCGCTTGTTGGCACTTGCACCACATCGCTTGCGTCATTGGGGGGTGTATCTGCGCCATTGCTCAGCAAGACGAACACCGCGCCGACGCCACCCAACACCATCAGCAACATAGCGATTAACCCCAATCCCAGTATGCTCCCCTCCCGCGATTGGGTATCTTGCGCAGATGGAGCCGGTTGCTGGCCGTTCTGATCGAGTTGTGCAAGTAACTCGCTGGCCTGGATATGAAAGGGGTCAATAGCCAACACGCGCAACACCGCCTTACGTTGTTTTTGCGGGTCACGCATCACTTGGGCCGCCAACCACCATGCATCTAGGTTATGGGGTTCCGCCCGGCAAATTGGCGCTAATAACTGAAGAGCATCTTGATGTTTGCCTTGTTGGATTAGGCGTTCTGCCCGTTCCAATGTCTTATCTGGTGCCATCCGTGCCATGCTCCCTGCTGCTACCTTACTGTTCATTATACAAGACTCGTTGAACAAGCCCTAAACCATCTCTTTTAACCCCGATGAATGGCTGATCGGCCAAACTAGAAATGGCGTATCCCCCCGAAAATGAGTACACTGACGACTATGAATGATGATGCTCAAATGCTGCTACACCGCTTGGGGCCTTACCTGCCGACAGATCGTTTTCGGGCCTTATTAGCCGGTGATGATCTGGCAACAGAAACCGTTGGCGCCGCGATGTTTGTGGATGTCTCTGGCTTCACCCCGCTCACGGTGCAACTGGTGGAAGAATTTGGCCCGCAGCGTGCCAGCGAAGAGTTAAAACGACGCTTGAACCCCATGTTCGAAGCCCTCGCCGGATTGGTCTTCACCCACGGCGGAAGCGTGCTGCGTTTCGTGGGGGATGGTTTCACCGCGTGGTTTCCTAACCAGCTTCAACATGTGGATGATGCCGCAAGTGCTTTGCCCGGCATCGTACGCGCTAGCGTTGCCGCCATAGAAATGCTAGAAACCATGGTCTTCTTTCGGGGCCTAGACATCAAGGTGGCGGTTTACGAAGGCACAGCGCAACGGTGGGTCGTGGGCGACCCGCAAATGGGCTTGATGGACATCTTGGTCGGCCCAGCCGTCGAAGGCGTTGCCGACTTAGGGAATCGGTGCCAGGCCCACCAAGCCCGTGCAGCCCACCATAGCCAAGCGGCTTTGGCGAACTATCCCCATGTGCATTACGACATCCTGCCGGATAATGATTTACTCTTGCGCAGCGCGGGGGCACATTTGGTAGAACGCTCCGCGAGCCATCGCTGGCCCGCGTGGAAACCCAGCGCCGATGAGGCCATGGTGCTCGCGCGCATCATGCAGTTCATCGACCCATATATCCTGGAACAAGAAACTGCCGGGTTGGGCGCCATCAGCGGCGAATTACGCTATGCAACCCCCTTATTTTTGCGCTTTGGGGGCATCGACTACAACCACGACCCCCACGCCCGGCAAACCTTAGATGCCTATATCCGCGATGTCCAACAGGTTATCCGCCAAACACGCGGACGCTTGGTTTCACTGGAAGTGGCAGATAAGGGGAGCGTCATTTTTGCCGTGTATGGCGCGCCTATTTCGCATGGCGATGATAGCCGACGCGCTATTTACTGCGCCTTTAGCTTGCGTGAACTGCATCGCCAGCACCCTGCCATCTCGGACTATAGCATCGGCATCAGCCGAGGGCTCTTGTATTCTGGCACCATGGGCGGCGAAGTGCGGCACGAATATACATCGCTGGGGGATGAAACGAACCTCGCTTCACGGTTGATGTCTGCCGCTATCGATACGCACATCTTAGTCTCCAAAGCGATATTTGATGAATCGCGCGACTGGTTTGACTTTGAAAAAAGCGAGGTCATCCAACCCAAAGGGCGCATGGGCGATGTGCAGACCTATACCCCGCTAAAAGCCAAGCAGCAAGTTGTGCGCGACTTGCGCCGCACACCGTTGATGGGCCGCACCCAAGAGTTACACCAGGTGGACGGCATCCTGCAAAATGCTGCTCTCGGGCTACCTGCGATCCTGCATTTTGAAGGCTCCGCTGGCGTGGGCAAAACCCGTATAGCCGCCGAAATTGCCTATTTCGCCGAAAACGAGGGGCACTGGGTCGCCAAGGGGCAAACCCTGAGCACTGGCCAAGGGAGCGCTTTTATGCCCTGGGCCAGTATTTTGCGTTCTATCCTGGTGTTGGATGAAAACTGGCCCACGACCCTACAAATCGAACAAGTCTCCACCTGGTTGGAACGCAACGACAAGGCCTGGTTACCGCGCGCGCCCCTCATCACGGGGGATATTCTCAACTTAACCGTGGAAGACAACGACACCACGCGCAATTTGCTAGGCAACAATCGCCAAGAAGCGCTCGTGACCCTCGTGGTTGATATGCTCTATTTCATGACCAAAAACCAAATCTTAACGCTTATTTTGGAGGACATCCAATGGCTGGATGAGGTTTCCGAAGGGTTGCTGGCAGCCCTGGCACGCCGCATGGCCAATGAACCAGCCCGCATCGCCGTGTTCCTGTTTAGCCGCCCCCCCGAGCAGGACTTAACAACGACATTTAAGGCGATCACCCACCTACCAGTCTATCAACTTTTGCGCCTAAAAGAATTAAACCGCGAGGCCATCGGCGACTATTTATATAATCTGCTGGGGGGCATCATCCCAGACGAACTCACCGCTTTCGTCCACGAGCGTTCTCAGGGCAATCCGTTTTTTGCGGGGGAAATCGCGCAGTCGTTACGCAATAGCCAACTCATCCAGCGTGTCGGCCCCCATGTTTACATCGAAGATAATCTGGAGAAAATTGACCTACCGCAAACCGTCCAGGGGTTAATCTTGGCGCGGCTAGATAACCTGCCCGAAACTGAAAAGCTCATCTTAAAAGTGGCCGCGATCATCGGTCGGCAATTTGAAATGCGTGTCCTATACCAGAGTTTACCACTCGATCTCTCCGCCGAGGTCGTCATGGACAAAATGGATGCGCTAGAAAAACACGGCTTTACCCAGCTCGAAAGCCTCTATCCCGAACCGCGCTATGCGTTTCGGCATACCATCACGCAAGAAGTCACTTACCAGACGTTACTATTCGACCAACGCCAAGATTGGCATTACCGGGTCGGGCTCTGCCTAGAAACCCTGCAACCCCAAGCTTGGGAACGGCTCGCCTATCATTTCTCGCAAACGTCCGACCGTGACCGCGCCCTGCTCTACCTCGTGCGGGCCGGGGATAAGGCCTTTCGCGAATTCGCGAACCAGGCCGCGCTCGAATATTGGGGAACGGCGTTGGATTTGGCGCGCAGCGAAAAAGAACGCTTCGACCTACTGTGCAAACGCGCCGAAGTCCTGCTACGAACCGCCGATTGGGCGCAGACGGAGCAAGATTTGCACAGTCTCGCGGCCCTGGCGGATAACCAACCCGATAACCTGAATTGGCAGTTGCGGCGCCATCGTCTTCAGGCCGAATATGCCATCAATCGCCGCGATTACGACACGGCGCGCGCCGCCAGCGATGCCGCCCTGAGCATCCTGGAAGATTATCAAGATCAAGACATAGCCTGGGAACTGCACTCTATTCAACTCAGGCTCTACGACATCCTACAAGACCAAGAACGCTACACCACCGCGAGCTATAATCTGCGCGAAATCGCCAACGCCCTGAATGACCCAACCAAAGGGTTGCGCCTTATGCTCAATGATTTCGCTGAACTCGCCCAGGATGCGCCTTACGACGCCCTACAGGGCCTGGATGGCGCCTATGACGAAATCATACAGCAGTCTGACCCCATCCTAGAAGCAAACTATTGGGGGGTCGTAAGCGGTATTGCGATCCAAAACCGTTTTTTGAAACGTGCGGAAAGCGCAGTGCGAAATCAATTACGTCTATGGCAGCAAGTCGGCAACCGGCGTATGGAAGCCAACACACTGCATAATCTGGGCCTAGTGCTCTATTACTTGGGCCAATATAGCGAAGCGGGCATCCCCCTACGCGCTGCTTATGACCTAGCCAAACAACTAGACGACCAATGGAACTTGGGCGATAGCCTGGTATTGCTGGGCGCGCTGGCCTATAGACGCCGCGCGTATGGCGAAGCATCAGCCTACATCGAACGCGGGCTAGCCCAACTACGCCAGGTGAACAGCACATTTTTCATCGGACGCGGCCTATATTTGCTCGCTTTGGTGCTGCTGGCCCAACAAGCCTTTGACAAAGCCGAAAGCACTTTGCACGAAGCGCATCGCATACTGTCAACCAATTATTTGCCGGACTACCTCGCCCAGATCGAACTGGGGATGGCGTTCATCGCCCAGCAACAAAAACACCTCCGGCCCCTGGATGATATTCACGCGCTCCTCTCGCCGCTCCTGAGTCACCGCTTTGTTGTCTACAACGACCCAGACGTCGCATGCTGGCAAGCCTACTATTTATTGCAGGCGCATAGCGCACCACTGGATGCTTTGCGCGCCAGTTTTTTGGGCTATTTGCAAGGGCATCTGGCGACACTGGATGACCCGATTGAACAAGCGGCTTTTTTGGATTCAGGTTACACTGTTGAATTGACCGACCTGCTAGACATTCGCCCCGAAGACTTGAAACAAAACTGAAAAATACGCGCCATATACTGAATTTATTATGTTAACATCTGCCCATATTCTCATTGTGGAAGATGAAGCCCGCATCGCGCAGTGGATTAAAACCTATGCCGAGAATGCGGGGTATATCTGCACCATTGCGGATAATGGGCGCGATGCACTGCGCATTGCGCACACTGACCCGCCTGATCTGGTGGTGTTGGATCTGATGCTACCTGAAATCGACGGTTGGAGCGTGGCCGAAACACTGCGCCGGAATTCGGATGTCCCCATCATCATGCTCACCGCGCGTATCGGTGAGAATGACATCGTGCGCGGGTTGAAAATCGGTGCCGATGACTACGTGACCAAGCCCTTCAGCCCCAAAGAACTGCTCGCCCGCATAGAGGCCAACTTACGACGGGTCAACGGGGGCTTGACGCGCGACGAAGGCCAATTGGTAGCAGGCGATATTACCTTACGTTTTGACACCCGTATGTGCACTGTCCGAGGCGAAATCGTCAACTTAACGGCCAATCAGTTCAATTTGCTGGCGTTTTTTATGCAACACCCGCATCAGGTACTCACCCGAGAGCAAATTATCGATGAGGTGTTTGGCATGGCTTACGATAGTTATCTGCGTGCTATCGATATTCACATCCGGCGTTTACGGCTCAAAATCGAAGCAGACGCCTCTAGGCCGCTCCACATCCAAACCGTCCACGGGGTCGGCTATCGCTTTCATCCGGGAGAATAATTATGCCCATGCGCTTACAGTTGTTGATCGGTTTTGCGTTGGTCATCGTCTTTGTGATTGGCATTAGCTGGGGCGCGGCCATGCGCACGACGGGCAACCAATTCGCCGTGCTTGTCTCCCAAGCAAACCAACAGCAAGCGCGCTTACTGGCCCCTAGCCTGCTGGCAGAATACGAAAGCACCCAAAGCTGGCAAGCCGTCCAGGCGCGCTTCGAAGAAGAATTGGCCACGCAAGCGCGCTTACAGGCGGATAGCGTCCCCTTACGTTTGCAAGTCAGCGAGCAATCCGCCGAAGGCGGGGTCGTGTCGCTGAGCGTCAATAACCTGCGCCTACAAAATCGGGATAGCTTTAATCTGCAATTCTTCTTTCCTAACTTGATGTCCTTCGCCGAATCCTACTTACACGGCACGCTCATCGAACAGGATAATCCCCCGGGCGAAGGAGACAGCTTCTTTTTTTTCCGCATTCCGCGCGGGGAGGACACCATACACCCCAGAAGCGATAGCCCCTGGGCCGAACGTGGCATCTTTATGCAAGCCCCCACCTTGGATTGGGTCATCGGGCAAATGCTTTTGACCGACCAGCGCGCGCTCGTCATCGACACCCAACAACAAGTGGTGCTCGACACCGAAACCGAACTGATCGGTTCCAGCCTGGATGAAGCACTCGTGGATTATGCTGTGCCGCTCTACAGCAACGAGCAACAAATCGGCAGCCTGATTGTAACCTCGCGCGATGGCGTATTCACCCTCAGTCAGAACGCATTCCTAGAGCGCGTCAACCGGGGGTTCTTGCTTGGGGGCGTGTTAAGCGGCATTCTGGCGCTGGGCTTGGCGGTTGGCATCGCGCATCACATCACGCGCCCGCTGCGCGAACTAAAAACCGCTACCGCTCGCATCCAGGCCGGGGAATGGGGCTATGAGGTCAGCCAGCGCGGCAATGCCGAGATTCGACAGCTTAGCATCGCGTTTAACGCCATGTCACGCCATTTAGCCAAACAAAATATTCTGCGCGCCCGCTTGGCGGATGATCTGGCGCACGAAATGAACACACCCCTCAGCTTGATGCGCCTCGAAATCCAGGGGATGGCGGATGGCCTGCAAAGCCCGGAAGAAGCCGCGCAACATTTGAACGACGAATTGGCTACGATTACCGCCCTCGTTGCCGATCTGGCTTTTCTGGCCAATGATGCGACCTTACCCACCCCGCAACTCGAAAGTATCGACCTGAACGAATTGGTTACGGCTACGACGCATCGCTTCGATGGCAGCGCCAGCCAGGACATCACCCTGCGCGTGCAAACCGCCCCCGATAAACCCATCATCCAGGCTGACCCATACCTAACAAGCCGTGCACTGAGTAATCTGCTATCCAATGCGCTACGGCATACACCCGCCGGGGGCAGCATCACGGTGAGTGTCTGGCAAGACAAGCAGCAAAGCGCGGTGCAAGTGGCAGATACGGGCGTTGGCATCCCGCCCGAGCACCTACCGCATATCTTCGAGCGTTTCTATCGCGTGGATACCTCGCGCGCCAAAGCCTTGGGCGGGCGCGGTTTGGGGTTGGCCATCGTGAAGCAGATCATGGAGCAACACGGCGGACGGGTGAGCATAGAGAGTGCACCCGGCGCAGGGAGCACGTTTACCCTCATTTGGCCGCGCGAGAGCTAACCCCCGCGCAACCAGCGCAACGCCCCCCGCACTGGGTTTGTCGTCGCCGTATCGCCTCTATCGGCGTGGCAAGCCTCTAGCGCGTCGGCCAGCGATTGCACATCCGCAAAATCATGAGAGCCGATAAACACCAATTGCGACACGGGCCCCTCGTCGCCC
>DAOTVD010000170.1:0-1628 GCA_034437075.1 Anaerolineae bacterium | reverse complement strand
AGAGCAGCGTGCTAGTAACAGAATGAATTGCCTGTTTTCGGCTTATTAACTGTCACATGTCACGTGTCACAATTTGTCTAAATGACTGTGACACTTCGCTGGCCAGATGGCCCTATACGAACGCCAATGTCAGTTATAATGAAAAAAGATGGATTGGAGAATCTCAAAATGGATCGTCTAGAAGTATCGTTTCGTTTACCTGAAGAACTGGTCGAAAAGGCGCGGGGTCGTCGGTGGCATCGCTCAGGAGTTCCTCGCGCGTATGCGGGGAAAACAAATCCGGCGATGAAAAGACCGGCCCGCGCGCGAAAACCGCCCGCCGAAAGTCGCTCGGCGGCAAGGGCGTCTCGCGGGGCGTGAAGGTCGCAGCATCATATAGTACCTTGGCCAGACCGCGCATCACGACATAATCCAGCGAATTGCCGATATAGCGCTCTAACGCGGCGTCCCAGACCCGGCGCGGCTGCCCCGCGCAGCCCGCGAAGCGCTCGATCAGGTCGGCGGCGGTGGCCAGCCAATGCGCGCTCGTCACGTCCACCCAGCGGATGACGATTTCGCCCTGACGGGTCGTCACGCGCGGGCGGATGAGGTCACCGGTTAGCACGTTTTGTGCCTCGTTTGCGGCGCTGGGCCTTGGTTTGCTCGGTGGTATTGCGCGCCACGATCTCGATCAGCAACGCCTCGCGGTTGCCCTTCTTGCGCAACACGCGCCCTAGCCGCTGGATGTACTCGCGCGCGCCGCCCGTGCCGCCCAACACAATCGCGACCTTCGCGGCGGGCACATCGACGCCTTCATTCAGCACGCGCGAGGTCACAATCGCGGGATAGTCGCCAGCGCTGAAGGCTTGCAGAATATGCTTGCGCTCTTCGGCTTTGGTCTCGTGGGTGATGACCGGAATCAGATGCTTGCGTGCGATGGTGTAAGCCGTGTCGTTATGCTCCGTGAAGATCAACACATGCTCGTGAATGTGCTCGCGCAGGCGCTCTTCCAGCACGCGGAACTTTTCCTGCGCGTTGGCCAATAGCTTCATAATGCGTTGGCGGGCCAACAGCGCATCGCGCGCGTCCTGGTCGAAGGCGCTCAGGCGCATGAGTTCTTGCAGCCAGTGCGGACCATGCGAGTGGCGCAAATTGCGAGCGCGCATGAAGGCCGTATAGATAGCGTAATCCGCGTTGTACTGGTCGCGCTCGCCGTCGGTCAGGTCGATCAGCACGCGCTCGGTGCGATAATCCGCCAGGGTGTCCCCGGCCAGGTCATCGATGTGTTGGTCGTAGACAATCGGCCCGATCAGGTCGGCCAAATCCCAGCGCTCATCCTGCATTTCATGGGCATGGGGATAGGTCGCGGTCAGGCCCAGCCGACACGGCGCGGGAGACATCAGCGCGATTTCGCCCCAGCGCGGCGCGGGCAGATGATGCACTTCGTCGAAGATTATCAGCTTGAAGTGGTTGCCGTGCGTGGCCATCAAATCGCCCGCCGATTGATAGGTCGTGACCGTCAGCGGCAAGATGGTCTTTTCGCCGCCGTAATAGACGCCGATGTCTTCGTCAAAAGCGTTCCGCAGGCGCGCGTACCACTGATGCAGCAGGTCGATGGTCGGCGCGACAACCACCGCCGAGGCGTTCAC
>DAOTVD010000169.1:0-12286 GCA_034437075.1 Anaerolineae bacterium | reverse complement strand
AAACGCGGGAGCGTCTGGGCGGGGCGAGCGTGGAAGTTCCCGCCCCGGCAACCCACAAAATAGGCTTTGTGCATGTCGATGCCTGTATTCTGCGCGGCCCAATCGGCATCCAGCGGAATATGCGCAAAGCGATGCAGCGCGGCGGCATCTGGCAGGGGGCTGACCGACACCGGGCCAGGGATTTTGGCGTGCAGGTCTTGCGGATCAAACTGCACGTAGCCATCGCTCAAGAACGTGAGCCACTGCACCACCAGGTCGATATTTTCTTCGACATGCAGCATATACACCACATCCGTGAGCTTTTCGAGCACCCCGCGCGAGAGATACACGCCGTCGGCATCCAGCACGAAGGTCGGTTGGGCGTCGCCATACCCCAGCGCATAGACATCGTTGGTCAGCACAGCGTCACAAAAGGCGGCGACCTCGTTCCCGTAGATGTGGATGCTACGCCACTCGACGTGATAATCGTCATCCACGGGCAACACGCGGAAATGTTCTTCGGCGGCGTCGGCCTCTTTGGGGTAGCCCGCCAGGCTCGGCACTTCGTAATCGATGCCCGCGCGGATGGCCAGGCGCGCGATATTCTGCTGGGCGCTCACGAAGCTATCGAAATCGGCTTTGGCGCGCCAATTGGGCAGGTTGCTGCCCGGTTTGGGGTAGCTATACGGCTTGCAAGAGAGCAACAAATAGCTGATGGCATCCGTCAGTTGATCCATTTCGGGCTCGCGCAAGCCGCGCTGCGTGACCCACGTCGTCCCAAAGCGGACGCCCGTGGCGCGGAAGGGCGAGCGGTCGCCGGGGATGGTGTTACGATTGGCCACCACGCCCGCGATATCGAGCAAACGCGCGGCAATATCGCCCGACAGCGGCGAGCCGTCCGGGCCTTTGATCTGGCCGACATCAATCAGCAGCATATGCGTATCGGTGCCACTGTAGGCCACGCGCACGCCATTGGTCGTGAAGCGCTCGGCCATGCGCTGAGCATTGCGCACGATCTGCTTTTGCAATTCGTGAAACTGCTCGGTTCCGGCGAGCTTCATGGCCGTGGCCAACCCCGCGATGCTGTTGACATGCGGCCCGCCCTGCTCGCCGGGGAACACCGCGCGATCCAAGCGGCGGGCGATGTCCGGTCGATGGGTCATCAGCACCGCGCCGCGCGGCCCGTGCAGCGTTTTGTGCGTCGTAAAGCTGATGATGTCCGCGATGCCCACCGGCGAGGGATACACGCCCGCCACGATAAGCCCGGCCACATGCGACACATCCGCCATGAGATACGCGCCGGCCTCGTCGGCGATTTCGCGCATAATGCCCCAATCCGGCGCCCAGGGATAGCTCGTGAAACCGCCAATAATGAACTTGGGCTGGTGGCGCAAGGCCAGGTCGCGCATTTGGTCATAATCCAGCCGTTCGTCCGCACCCACGCCATAGGCCACGACGTTGAAAAATAACCCGCTACGGTTCACGGGGCTACCGTGGGTCAGGTGTCCGCCGTCCAGCAAATTCAAGCCCATGATGGTATCGCCGGGTTGGGCCATGGCGGTGTAAACGGCGTTATTGGCGGGCGCGCCAGAGAGCGGTTGCACGTTCACGAAAAGGCGGTCGGCGGGGGTTTGCTCGGTGGCGAAGCGTTCGGCGGTGCGCCGTTTGGCCAGGCTTTCGACAATTTCGGCGATCTCGGTGCCTTTGTAATAGCGCGGCGAACTGTTGCGCCGGAACTCGGCCAGGCGTACATCCGTATCGAGCAAGTCTATGGTATGCATGTGCTGCCAATCGTCGGGTGGGTAGCCTTCGGCGTAGATATTGCCCAGCACAGAGCCGACCGCCTCGCGCACGGCCTCGGGAATGGTCGATTCGGAGGGGATCATGATGAGTTTGCGCACCTGGCGAATGGCTTCCAGGTCAACGAGCGCGGCGACATCGGGGTCGAGGCTATGTAAAGCGCCCCGGAAAAGAAAATCATCAAACATGGGCCGAGCATCTCCTTACAGGCTGTTGTGTGGGGGTGGCGCCCACAATCCGTGTATGTCAGCTTCCATTCTAGCGCGAAGCCGCGCAGATTTCGATAGGCCGCCTGAGCACGCGCAGGCCCCAAAATAAAAAACCGCAGGCGCGGGGCCTGCGGTTTGAGGATTAGAGCGCGCGGCCCGGGCTATTCTTCGGTGGGGGTGACGGTGAACAGTTCGCCATCACCGCGCCCGAAGACCTCGGGAAAGTAGAAGTTGTAGGCATGGCTGGGCATGGTCTGGAAGCGACCCGGCACGCTGGCGCGCATTTGGTAGCTATAGACGTAGGTGCCCGCCGGCAGGCGTTCGGCGTAAAGATTCACGCTTTCGTCGCGGATTTCGGTCGTGTCCCAAATCCACCACCACCAATAGAAGCGGGGGTCGCTCTGGCGTTGCAGTTGCGGCCCGGCGATCTCGCGGGAGGCCGTCAGCAGCGAGGTATCCACGGCTTCGGCCCCGGCGGGGAGTGGGTCTTCGAGCACGAAGTAGTATTGCACATCCGGCGAGTTGATGGTCAGGCGCACGGTGATGACCTCGCCGACTTGCGCGCGAGTGACGCGCTCGCCCGCCGCATTGAAGTATTCGCGCGAGACGGCAATGCCCCGGTCTAGCGCATCAACTTCGGCGGCATTCAGGCGCAGGCGCAAATGCGCGGTATAGTACAACGCGCCGGGGCCGTCCTCCCGCACGACCGTCACGCGGTTGAGTTCATCCAGCAGCAAGTCGCCCACCGCAACGCGCAGGGTCTGCCCCTCGCGCACGGTTTCCGGCGAGACATCGCCTTCGGCCAGCGCTTCGTCGTTCAGGGTCAGCGCGTAGGCATAGTCGCCTTCGAGCTCGCGGGTGGCCACCATCCAATCGGTGAGCGCCATCACGGCCCAGGCGGTGTTTTGCGTGCTTTCCCAGTGGGTGCCCTGCCGCGCGATCATCAACCAACGGACGACGTTGGGCAGCAGATCGTTATTCGGGTTCCATTTCACCAGTGTGGATAGGATAATCGCCGTGCTGCGCACGTCGGTGTTCCAGTTCCACCAATCGATATTGTCTTCTTCCCAATGCGCGCCTGTGGCCGAGAGCCGCGCGGCGCTGTACAGGTCGCTGGCTAGCGCTTCCATTTGCGATAGGGTGCCTTCTAGCGTGCCCAGGGCTTGCATCAGGTAGGCACGCGCGTAGTAATCCATCTCTAGCCGGACATCGAACAAGGGTTGCATCTGCGCGGCGGTCAGGCGCGTTTGCTGCTCATCCCGCGAGAAGACATAGAAGAAAAAGGCTTGGCGATTCAGTTGCCAGGCGGGGGTATCCTCCGTCGGCGTGATGAACTCGCCGCGCAGGTAATCCAGCGCGCGAGCTAGCATGGCGCTCTCGTCGTTGTAGTAACCGATGTTCTGCGCTTCGATGAGCCCCAGCGCGGCGTAGGCTGTCACCAGCGGATTGCTGCGCATGGTGGCGAACCACCCCCAGCCGCCATCAGGATTCTGGCTATCGCGCAGGCGATCCAGCCCGAAGTCCAGCGCGGCGACCAGGCGCGCTTCCAGGGCGGGGTCATCCACGCCGAGCGCGCGCAAGGCGCGGTAGGTCATGATGTTAGGCAAAAAGCGGCTGACGGTTTGCTCGATGCACTGGTGCTCGAAGTTTTGCAGATAATCCAACCCATCAATGGCTGTTACGGCTAGGGAGGGGTCAAGTTGCAGGGTCAGTTCGCCTTGGTCGGTATCCGCGATGGGCGGCACGCTGACGCCCTCGGTGCGGCTGCCGCCTTCGCGCAAGACGCCCGCCGTCCCGGTGGTGTCCGGCGCGGTATAGCGATAGACCGGGATGGTGTCATCCTCGCCCGTGGCCAGTTGGGGCCGCGCGGCGTCCTGATAGCCATCCTCGCCCAGGGCAAAGAAGGTCAAATCCACGCCACTGACATCCAGGATGCGGGCCTGCCAGGTGACGCGCGCGCGTTGCCCGCTCGCGATCTCCACGGCTTGTTCTAGTTCTTCGCCGTCGAGTAGCTCGAAGCCAGTGCCCTCGATGGTCGTTTGCACGGTTTGGTCGTCGGGGGTGTTGTTGTTCACGATCATGGCCAGTTCGACCTCATCCCCCACCACGAAGAAACGCGGCGTGGCCGGGCGCACCAATAAGGGGAGTGTGCTGGCGACTTCGAGCGCCACTTCGTCCACCAGGGTGTCGCGGGTCAGGGCGCGGGCTTGCACATCCCAAATCGTGAGGTTATCCGGCAAGGTGACGGACACGCTCGCGCGGCCATCCTCGCCCGTGACGATATGCGGCGCCCACAGCGGTGTCTGCTGGAAGTCCTCGCGTATGGCGATGTCCTCGAAGCCACCACCGCCGCCGCCACCGCCGCCCATACCCTCTGGCGCTGCTGCGGATTCGGCAAAATCGGCGGCAAGTTCTGCGTCCGCGCCCATCGCGCGCGCTTCGTTAAGGGCCTGCTCGATCACCTCCGGCTCGAAGGCGTCATCCAGCCGACCATCCACTAGCGCGCTTAACGACACGCTCGTAGCGGTGAAATTGCCCGAACTGCTGTAGTAGTGTTCTTCTGGCGAGCGGCTATTGGGTGGCGCTAAGGTCAGGATGGCGGCATCCACCATGCGCAAACCGACCTCTGCCTGGGTGGGTTCGCCCTGGGGGGTGCGCGCCTCAATATCGAAGGTGATTTCGTCGCCAGGTTGGGCGTTTTCGCTGCTAGGCGTGATGCGCACATCCAAACGGCGGTTAACGGGCTCTACATTTAGAGCCCGCGTCCCTTCGCGCAGTTCCGGCACGCTATTATCCTCGTCGATGCCATGCACGGCCACGATAGAGAGATATACCACGGGCGCATACTCATCCGTGATGGGCACTTGCACCACATGCGTCGCGCCCTCCACCTGGACGACCTCGTGCGAGATGACGCCATCCCGTTCTAGCGATACCAGCAGGTGAGACTCCCCCTGCAACGAAAGCGGCACGAGCACTTCGGCCACATCGCCGGGCGTGTAGTTATCTTCATCCGCGATGAGTTCCAGCCGATTGTTGGGCTGTCCCCAACGCACATATTCGCTGCCGGTGACGTACAAGCGCGCAGAACTGCTATGCAGGCGTTCTAGTTGATCGCGCGTTGCGGCCCGCACCAAGTAAATGCCGGGCCGTTCGGGCGTGAATTCGACCGTGGCGCGGCCATTTTGGTCGGTGGTTACGCGCTGGCTGGCGACTTCTTCTTCGGTCTGGCGATACTCAAAACGCCCAAACTGGCCTTCCACCGGGACTTCTTCCCATTCGCGGCGCACGAGGGTCGCGGTCACGCGCTGGCCGCCGACTGGGTCGCTTTGCGGGTTCACGGTGATGAGGTCTGCTGTGAAGGGTTCGTCCGCGCTCGCGAAGTATTGATTGATCCCCACGCCCACGTATACCGCGCTGGGGTGTACAATCACGGCATCGCGCCCGGAGATAAACTGGCCGCTTTCGTCATTGAGCGTGGCTTCGATGCTCACACGGCGGGTTTGGGTGCCGAAGTCCGGCAAGGGTTGATCTTCGCCGCCTAGGCTTACCAGCAATTCGCCGTCGTCGTTCGTGGTGCCTTCGCCACTCGCGATCTGTTGACCGCCACCACCGCCCCCGGGAAAGCCCGGGTCGAAGAACTCGGCATCGGTCGCGAAGCCGCCGCCGAAATCATCTTGCAGACGATCATCCGCGAAGCTATAGCGCCCCGGCCCGGTGTAGTTGAAAAAGCTGCGCGTGCTATTGGCCACCCAGGTGACGGCTGCATCGTTCACCGGCCCGCCGGAGAAAAATTCGCTGCTGACCACCGCGCGCAAGGGCTCGCCCCGGATGATTTCGTCCTCTTGGGGCGTCACCGTCACGCTGAATTCCGGCACGCGAAACTCGGCAATCTGCGCCGTCGTACGCCCCAGGGCAAAGGGCTGGGTCGGGGTGATGACCTCAAGCTCTAAGATGCCGATGGGCGAATCTTCCGGCAGCGGAATCTCACCGCTGAAGGTGCCGAACTCGGTCAGTGTGACGTTTTCTTCCAGCAAGACGCGCTCGCCGAAGTTGGCCGTCGCCCGTATAAAGACGGTTTCTACGCTGGGTTGGGTGTTGAAGTCCATATCATCCCGCGCGCGGTAGGCCCCCCGAAAGAAGACGGTTTCGCCGGGGCGGTAAATGGGCCGCTCGGTGTAGACGTAGACATCTTCGCTCGGCGGTTGCGGCTCATTGGCTGTATACCAAACGCCATAGCGGTCTTCTGTGCGCGTTTCTACAGCGACGAACGCATTCGGGTTAACATCCAGGCTTAGGCGCAGCGTGCCATCCGCGCCCGTGGTGCTCCGCGCTAATTCGACCCCGTTTTCATACAGCGCGACGGGCGCTTCGGGCACGGGTTCGCCGGTTTGCATATCCGTCAGCCAGACGAGAATGCTGCCATCCATGCGCTTATAGGTAACGGTGGTGTTCGTCACCGCGATACCGACCGGGTACCGCCGCGTGAAGTCTTCCCCAGGTGGGCGATATTGCCCCAGCAGGAAATACAGGCCGGGCGCCAGCGCATCGCCATCTTCGGTCAGGAAGACCGGCTGAATGCGAAAGCCCGCGCTGCGCGTGTAGCTCTGTTGCCACTGCCGGACGAGCCGCGCGGGGTCGGCCAGGCCGTTGTCCTCGCGATAGAGGTCAAAGGTCAGTTGGCGCAAATCCGCAATGGGCACATCATACAGCGCCAAATCGGCGGTGGGCATCCCGGCCACCTGAGCCGCCAAGAAGGTGCTATCACGATAGGCCCCGGTCTGGATCAAGCGCCCAGCATCCGGCAGGCCAAATTCGGGCGGAATATCCCCTGTAAAAAAGCTGAAGGTGTAATCCTGCTGGATGGGGTTGCCGTACACGTCCTCGGCGCCCGCGCGCAGGATGATCGTATAATCGGTGAGGGGCGACAGCGTAAACTGAGCGGCCAACGAGCGCGCACTGGCGCGGGGCGTCCATTCTTCCGGTTCGGGGGAAATCTCCAGCTTGCCTGCGAAGGTGTTCGGGTTCATCGGCGTGCCAAACGTGATGCTGACGCCCTGGCCAAAGGGCGGCACGTTGGAATCACCATCTTGGGGCGAGGTGCGTTCGACAAAGGGCAAAGGCACGGTCGTGAAGGTGAAATCGCGCCCAGTGCGGATATTCGCACCGCCGACCCCGCGCGCGATGCTCGCATCCATCACTAGACGATAACTCGTGCCAATTTGCAGATTTTCCGCTGGCGTAAAGGTCATTTCGGTGCCGTCGTCGTTCCAGGCGAAATCGCCGGAGACGCGCGCCCCGGAGGCCGTCAGCGCGAAGGCTTCTTGCACGCTAGATTGATTCATGGGCTGGCTAAAGACCACCGCCACCGGGTCTTCTAGCAGGAAATTCGTCGTGCCGTCCTGGGGCACCGTGCGCAAGATTTCTGGCGCCAAGGTCGTGAAACTGAAGGTCACGTCTTCGGGCAGGGTCGCGCCATCGACGGCTTCTAGGCCCCCGGCCACGGTGACGGTATATTGCGCGCCCCCGGCCAGGTCTTCGCTCGGTAAGAAGGTGTAAATGCTGGTGTTCAGCCATTCCCCCGCGCCGGGCACCTCTGGCGAGATGCTGAGCGGGCTGGGTAAATCCAGCATATCTTCGGTGCTGCCTAGCGGCACCACGGGCTGGTTAAACGCGACCGTGATCTCGGCATCCGCCGCCACGCTCTCGGCATCGGCGGCGGGCGAGGTAGTGGTCACTTGCAAATCGCCGACAGTACGCAGCGTAAAGGTATAGGCTTCGGGCAAGGCCGCGCCGTCTGCGCTGGCGGCCTCGGCGGGGATGGTCACGGTGTATTCAGCATCCCGGCCCCAGCTATCGGCGGGGGTAAGTTGCAGCGTGCGCGCGTCCGTCCAGGTCGCCTCGAAAGCGACATCGGGCGCGATCTGCGCGCTTACGCTGCCCTGATCCATAGCCTGATTAAAGGTAATGTTTACGGGTGCATCGGGCCGGATTTCGGCCCCTGGGAAAGGCTCCACGGTCAAGACCTCGGGCGGGATGTCGGCATCGCCGCCTAGCGCCAGGCCCACGCCCAACGCCAAAACGGCCAGCACCGATAGGCTCAATAAATAGCGGATGATGTTCATAACCGATTTGCTTCCTCTTTGGTTGGCATGATTAGGGTGTTAACGTCCGCCGCGCTCAAAAAGTTCCATCGTTAGGGCGAATGTCTTCAGGATACGGCTCGCTAGTCGCGCAGCACGAACGCGCCCTCTGTGCCCATTATAGTCATGTGCGGGCAGAATGCGCGCTCAGGAAACCCCGGCGAACAAATCGCGTTCGCGCGGCTCGCGTGGGGCGGGGGCGGGTTCGGCGCGCGTTAGGGTCTGGTGACGGCCCAAAAAGCGGCGTACCCAGCGCGGGGTGCTGGTGCTGGGGTTCAGTTGGCTGGCGTGGCAGCGCGCGGCGGCCTCGCCCTGGGCCAGATACGGCGCGACGAGTACGCGCGTGGTGATCTTCAGCAAATTATCCTGGATGGCGATGAGGTCTAGGTCTTTGTTGATGCCCAATGCGCGCGGGTCTTCGCCGCGCAAGCGGGTCAGCAGGATGAATACGCGCAGCGTCAAACGCGGAAAAGCCGTATAGTACAGCTTTTGCGGGGCGTAGGGCGCGCCCGCCTCGGGGAATTGCTCGGCATCGCCCGCTGCATGGAAGGCGCGCGTGGTGGCCCGGTGCATAAAAATATGGTCGGGGTGGCCATAGCCGCCGTAGGGGTCAAAGGTGACGACGACTTGCGGCTTTAAGCGCCGGATTGTCGCCACGATTTGCCCGGCCACGCGCCTTTCGTCCTGTTGCCATAGCGACTCGGGGTCGTCGTTTTCTGGGCTGCCCATCATGCCACTATCGCGATAATCTAGGCGGATGACCTCATGAAAGCCGAGCTTTTCGGCGGCGCAATCCAGTTCGGCATAGCGCACGGCGCTATGACTGCCGTGTTCATCCAAAAATTTTTGGTCGATGGTGCCGCGCGCGCCGTCCGTGGCGCAAATCAGCGAGACTTGCGCGCCTTCGCTGGTGTACTTGGCGATAAGCCCGCCCGACCCGAACGCCTCGTCGTCAGGATGCGCCAGGCTAAACAGTAAACGCTGATTACGCATCGTCGTCTTGGTTTTCAGCTTGGGGGAAGATGGGGTCCATCAGGGCGGCGAACTGCTGCAAGCGCGAACGCTGATTGGCGGATTGGTTGATGAACGGGCGGCGCGACTTGATGAGTTCGCGCGCTTCGTCCACCGTATAGCCCTGGGTGATGAGATAGGCGGCAGCGGCCATCGGCGCGCGCCCGACCCCCGCCGCGCAATGCACATACACCACATCGCCATTGTGAATGCGTTGGGCCAAAAAGGCGGCGGCATCTTGCAATTGCTCCACAGTGGGCGAGGTGTGGTCGATGGTGGGCAACCACAGATAATGTTCGGGGTGGATGCCGCGCTCGCGGTCGTCGGCTTCTACGCGCATGTTGATGATGGCATTGGCGCCGTAGCGCTTTTGCAGCAAGCGCCAGCCGCGCTGGTTCAGTTGCGGGCCGATCATCAGATTGGGCGTGATGCGCACGAAAGGCACCAGCACGGATTTCAGAAAATTGTCGTTGGTGCGCGACACAAACCACCAGAACACGGCCAATGGCGTGCGGCGCAACCACTTCGGGTGGGGTGAGAGTGGGTCAATCGTCATATAGTCAAGGATAGCTAAGGCTCGGCCATAACGCTATACTGATTCGCAGAATCAAAAGAAAAGGATGCAGAATCTATGCGGCGTGACATCATTATACCCGCCTTGTTGGCGCTCTTGCTGCTGGTTATCGTCGGTGGCAACGCTGGCTGGCCCGAGCTAGCCGCGCAGGAATTCCCGCCGACCAACACCCCGCGCGGCACCGAAGCCTCCACGCTGACGCCCTCCGCCACAGCGACGAACACGGCCACCGCCACTCATACCGCGACGGCAACCCACACCGTGCCGCCGACCCGCACGCCGCTTCCGTCTGATACGCCCTCGCCGACCATCTCGCCCACACCGGAGGGGCGCATCGGCCCGCGCGGCTATCCAGAGGGGGTCAATCCGCTGACCGGCCTGCCCTACCCGGATGAGGCATCTCAGAATCGGCGTAATTTAATCTTGAAAATTAGCAACTTCCCCGAAGTGGTGCGCCCGCAATACGGCTTGATGGCGGCGGATGTCGTCTTTGAGTATGAGGTTGAAGGCGGGGTGACGCGCTTCGCGGCGATCTACCGTAGCCAGATGCCCGAAATGGTCGGCCCGATTCGCTCCGCGCGCCTGATGGACATCGAATTGGTGAATATGTACGGCGCTTTGCTGGGCTATAGTGGCGCGAATACCTGGATTTATGATTTCATCCTGAACGAAGCCGACTGGCGTTGGCGGGCTATGAGCCCCCAAATTGGCAATAATTGCCCGTTGTTCTGCCGCATCCGCTTTGACTCGCGTGCGTTTGAGCATACCCTATTCGCCAACACGGATGCCATCTGGCAAGAGGCCGACCGTATCGGCGTGAATCAGGGCATGGCGGCCTTCGGCCTCGCGTTTGATGAGAATCCGCCGCCCAGCCCGCAGGGCGGAACCGCCGTCGATATTGCCGTAGATTGGTTCAGCGACCGGGCCGAAACGCGCTGGCAATATAACCCCGAAGATAACCGCTATTATCGCTACGATAGCGGTCTGCCGCATATCGACGCGGCCACGGGCGAGCATATTTCATCGGATAACGTCGTCTTGATGGAAGTCTGGCACGCCGAACGGCCCGACATCTACGAGAGCGAAGTCGGCGGCATTGCTATTGAACATCAAATTTGGGGTACGGGCACGGCCTGGGTCTTTCGGGATGGCAATTGGTACCAGGGCGAATGGTTCCGCAACCGCGACCGGGGCGCGTTGTATCTGCGCTTTTTAGACGAAGCCGGGACGCCCATCACGCTGCGGCCTGGCCAAACATGGTTCACGGTGGTGCGCAAGTTCGAATTCGGCAGCGAGAACGACCTCTGGAGCGTGACGGTCGGCACGGATGATTATGCAGATGTGCAAGCCACCGCCGCCGCGCAAAGCGCCGCCCTAACCGCCGTCCCCGCCGCCACGCAAACCCAATTCGCGGAGTGGTACGGCGGCCCGACACCCTCCGCGACCTGGACGCCCACCCCGACCGGCACCTGGCAATTTGGGTCGTAGATGAGGCAGCGCAAGATGCGATACGGTTTAAGATATGTCAGGAAAGTAAATACCCCACCCCAACCCCTCCCCGAATTCAGGGAGGGGCACCCATTCGCACACGTGAGTTCTCTCCCTGAATTCGGGGGGAGTGTTCATGAACTGCGTTCTCCAAAAGGGATGAAAATGACGCGCTATTTTCAGGAGAGATTAAGAGGGGGGTACATCAACCATTTGCCTGTTCGGAAACTAGGCCGCACTATAGCCATTTTATGCCTATTGGCGGGCGTGTTCTTGGGGGGTACGCTGTCCAGCGCGGCACAGTCCGACGACGATGCGCCCGAAACGGTCGTCGAGCGCGTGGTGCCGGGCGCGGATTTTCCGGTGGCGTTGGCCTATACGCCCGATGGCCGCTTGTTTTACACCGAAAAGAACACCGGCCAGGTGCGCGTCATCAACGCGGACGGCGAACGCCAGCGCGAACCCGTCATCAGCCTGCCCACGGATGGCTTCGTGGAGCGCGGCTTGCTGGGCATCGCGATTGATCCCGATTACGAAGACAACGGCCATATCTGGGTCTATCATACCCAGCCGAACACGGTCGAGCCGCCCTATCCGATTAATCGCGTGGTGCGCTTCACGGAAGCCGACGGCGTCGGTCGCGACCCGGTCGAGATGTTGGCCGTGCCCGTGGACACGCGCGAGGCGCATCATATGGGCGGGAATCTGCATTTTGACGCGGACGGCTATCTTTTCGTGTCGATTGGCGACATTGGCGAGGTAGATTACGCGCAAGACCTAAACGCGATGCCGGGGCGCATTCATCGCTTCGCCGTGGAGGGCGACGCACTCGTGATCCCCGAAGATAACCCCTTCCCGGATAATTCGACCTATGCCTATGGCCTGCGTAACCCGTTCGACTTTGATTTTGACCCGTTTAGCGGCGAGATCATCGGCGGGGAAAATGGCCCAACCTGCGACGACGAAATTAACCTGATTTTGGCGGGCGGCAATTACGGCTGGCGACCCGATTATCCCTGCGACAACAACGCCCCGCCGGAACCCGCGCGCTATATCTACCCGCTGCTGAGCTACACGCCGCC
>DAOTVD010000168.1:0-6187 GCA_034437075.1 Anaerolineae bacterium | reverse complement strand
CATCCAGTTCGGGGAATGTCGTAGCCTGAAGCGTGTATGTGGTGTCGTTGGTGTTATCTAGGAAACGGATAACGACATAGTATTGATCGGACACGGGCGAGCGATAGAGCAACTCATTGGTAGGGAGAGCGCGTTCCCAGCTTTCGTACAGAATTTCGCCAGCACTATTGAGTGGCATGATACCCGGCGGCGTACCGTCGGCAAGGCGGCGCGTGTTGATGGAAAGGTAGCGGCCTCGAATAATGTTTAGGCGCCATACATCATAAGACTCACCAGGCTCTATGGAGGCAGACGTTAATATATCCAGAGAGAGGGGGTCAGCGTCGCGCAGGTCAAGATCGTCGCTACTGATCATGGGTGTGGTTAAGCTGGGGATGGTGGTGGGCGGTGGGTCAGGTGTGAGTAAACCTGAGGGCACAGTGTCGTTGAGGCGCAGTATAGGTGGTTCGTTAGGCGTTGTGGTGTCAATGCGATAGGTCAGGGACGCGGGTGACGTTTGCCGTACCAGAATGAAATACTCGCCTATTTCCGAAGCAACAAACGTGTTGTCTTGCCCTACAACTCGGTTACTTTGGTCAACAATGGCTACAGAGAGATTCTCTACCGGCACATTGTCTGTGATGATGCGCGGCGAGAGTGTTAGCGTAGCCCCGGCATCAAGTAATATCCCCCAGCGATGTACGTTTGTCGGCGCATTTAGGATACCTTTCACAGCGCGTTCGGGCGTAATCATCCCGCCATCAACTGGCTGTATGCGGATGTCGTCCCCGTCTTGTGCATAAGCGCGGATCGTGTAGCGCCCGATGGCATTGAGCCACAGGTTGTTGATGGTAGGTGCCCCGCGCAGGAACGCGCGCCTAGTGGCAATTAGGTGTCCTTGCGGATCATAGACCGCGAGTATTGCATCATTATCGGAGGACGATAGGCTGAATTGCCATGCTTGCGGTTCAGTCACATCTAAGGTGGTTTCGCGAATAGCGCGTGTATCGCGCAAGGTTTGCCCATTGATTCCGATCAGGTTCATATGTAGTTGGTAAAGGCCTGTGTTGGCCCCGAGTTCGACAATGTATATGCCATCGTCCTGTAGCAGCAGATTATACTGTTGTTGGCTATAAACACTTGCATTGAACACTGGTTGCCCAGAGGGGCCAATGATGCTGAGGCCTGAGCGTTGGGCCGCGTTTTGTTTTTGGATGGTAAATTCGATGATGTCGTTGCGATTGCCCCTAAAGAACCAACGCTCAACCGTTTCGGTATCGCCATAGACTGTGGCCCCGAAGCTAAGCGCCGAGCTACCGAGGATCGACGGCGGCATGCTCTGCACTTGTAAAGAGAAATCCAGAGCGGGTAAGTCCTGGCAATTTGTGGTGGCTATTTCCAGGAACCCCGGCGCGCGGATTTGGGATAGATCGAAGGGCTGCCTCAGGGGAGATACTCCTTGGATTAGCGTGACGAGTTGTCGCGCCTGGTCTTGTACTGTAACTTCAAAAATACAGCCTCGGTTATCTGTTTCTAGGGTGACTAAAATCCGTGGCGTCTCTGGCAATTCGTAGCGCGCCAGAGGGCTATCTTGTGTGAGTCGCCCCTGGGTGACGATGTCCCCCACCAGTTGATTGGCATCTGCGTTTGGTCCGTTGCGCAGGGTCAGTTCCAGGCTATAGGGGCCGGTTGTCACCCCATCCAACCCCAGGTTATCCCCTGCGCGCCGAGCGAACAGGGTATACGTGCCGCTAGTTGGTAAGCGAAAGGCGAGTATGCGCGCTTCGTTTTCGTTTTGCGCAAGGGGCCCTCGGACAATCAGTGTACTGTCTAAGGGCGAGACGAGCGATAAGGTTGGCCGCAAAGTGCCCCTCTGGCCCACCATGTTAATGTCGATGACTTGCCCTTCGGTGCCCGAGAATGTGTAAACATGATACGGAACGGCGTCTGTAATTTCCTGGTTGATGGTGTCGCCAAATTCAATATTGCCTTGGGCGAACTCGCGTTGTCCGGGCGTGACGAGGCTGGGTGTTAGGCGATAACGCAAGCCATTTTCATCACTCAGATTCCGAATGATGATACGGTAGTCACCGAATAGCGGTAGGCGTGTCGTGAGTGTGGTTTCCTGGTTTGCGTCGGCCTGAATTTCACTAACCAGGAGATTATCCTCATCCAAGACGGTCAGCAGGGCTGGCGCATTCCGGGCATTGATGGTGAGTTGGATGATGTCGTTGCGGAATCCGGCTAATCGCCATGTGTCAGCGTCTTGGGGCTCAATATTGCCTGTAACGGGGGTCTCATAGCTTAGGTCCATGTTGTTTTGGGCTGTGACGCGCCACTGTATGAAGCCAAGGCCAACCCCTAGGCAGATGATAATCGCCAGGCTAAGCACTAATTTGTTCGATTTGGGCATATGCGTTCCGAATGATTTTCTTATCTCTATTATAGTCATCCTTG
This sequence comes from Anaerolineae bacterium, assembly GCA_034437075.1. Lineage (GTDB taxonomy): Bacteria > Chloroflexota > Anaerolineae > Aggregatilineales > J027 > DAOTVD01. The sequence goes on along the minus strand of DAOTVD010000168.1, from coordinate 3,751 downwards.
GCGCGAATGAAATGCGCGCCTACAAACCATGAAAAATTTGCACCTTGCGGCAGGCGTACTATAATTGTCACTATACATTTGGAGCATGGCCAAGCATGTCAACTACACAACAACAATTGGCGGAAGCCTTTGATCTCATTAAAAAAGATCGCCTAGACGAGGCGATCAGGATTATTCGCCCGATTACTCAATCCGAGCCTGACAATGCGGATGCGTGGTGGCTTTTAGCAAATGCGTCTAGCGAACCACGCGATGCCCGTCAGTATTTAGTAAATGTGCTGAAGATTAATCCAGCGTATCCCAAAGCGCGCGATTTACTGGATATGTTGAATGAGCAGTATCCGCCCCGCGATGACGAACTTCGTATGCTATTGGAAGTCGAGGATGTCATCGCTGAGCCTCCATCTCAGGCAGAGTCTTTTGATGATGCGGTTGAGTCCGATGATGATTTGTTTGCAGAGTTTGCAACCGACTCAGAGAAATCCACAGGCAGCTCAGAAATCGATGAATTATTCTCAGGCGCACCGTCCTCTGATGATCCGTTTGCGGATCGCACAGGGATGGCTACGGACGATGATCCTTTCGCAGTTTTGTTGGAAGAAGATGGCCAAAAGAAAGCTCAGGCACGTTCGGGCAATCGGCGGCGGGTGCTGTTGTTGGCCCCGCTGATCCTTCTTTTGGGTGTCTTGGTGTGTGGTGGCGCGTTCTTGGTGCTCGGGAGTGGCGACGATGATTCCGCCGACGAATCCACCGCGCAGCAAGCCGTTATCAGCACGTTGGACGCCGAATCGCTAGATGAAACGATGGGCGCGAATGTGGGCGCTGTCCTTGCTGCCATCGAGCAAGATTTTGACGAATGGCTGAATATTCCTGCGACTTCGCAGGCTTTGCAGGTTCCTTCTGGCGATACCGCTTTATTGATGGTCGATCTTTGTTCAGTGCCGGGGCCGCAGTTACGCGAGGTTGCGATTGCCGGTATGTCTCTGACGGCTTGGCGATTGGGCAATACCATGGGTATGGAAACGGTATTTTCGCAGATGGGTATTACCATTGTCGATTGTGATAACCCCGAAGATATGTTGTATCGCGCGGTAGTATCGACAGAAGCCGCCTTGGAATTTAGCACGGCAGTCTCAACACCTCAGCAGGCACTACGGGCTGATCAAGCGGCCCCGGATGCTTTTGGCACATATCGCGCTACGTGGCAGGTGGTTCAGTAAACCAGACCATCTAAGATGCGCCGTTGGCTGGTATGTAAGGCAATTCGATCGTAAAGCAGGTTCCTTCGTTGGGAATGCTTTCGACATTAACGCGCCCACCGTGAGCTTCGATGATGCTATAGCTGACGGCTAGCCCGATACCCGAGCCATTTTCTTTTGTGGAGTAAAAAGGCTCAAAAATCACGTTAATTGATTCTTGATCGATACCAATTCCGGTATCAGCGATACGGATTTGCACCACACCCGCATGCCGTTCTAATTGAACCGTTAGGGTTCCTCCCCCGTGTGGCCCCATGGCGTCTACAGCATTGATGATCATGTTGAGCATGACTTGTTTGATTTGATCGGAATTGGCGGTGATGTGTAAATTGGGCTGAAGATCGGCGATTAGATCAATAGCGTTATGGGCGATCTTTTTCTGCGTTAGCGCTAGGGATTCGCCGATGAGGGCGCTGATGTTAATGTTGGCCATGCCCTGAATATCGGGGCGTGCGAAGTCTTGCAAGCGCCGCACGATCCGTTGCAAGCGCATCACTTCTGAGAGCGCGATTTCCAAATCTTGCGGGGTGGGCGTCTGGCCGCTTTCGAGATCAGCGATGGCATCTTCTAGCGAGACCATAATGGGTTGTAGCGGGTTGTTGATCTCGTGCGCAATTTCCCCAGAGAGTCGCCCCAATGAGGCGAGTTTCTCGGAGCGGATAAGTTGTTCTTGCGCGCTTTGCAGGCGCCGGGTGCGTTCCTCAACGCGCGCTTCGAGCTCATCGGCATAGTTTCGCAAGGCATCATACAATTGTGCATTACGAATGGCCAAACTGACCTGACGGTTAATGGAATTGATAACCCGTACATCGTCCAATGAAAAAGGGCTATCGGGAAGCCGTCCGACAATGAGTAGGCCGAGTGTGGTGTTTTTGTGTATCAGAAAGCTGATAATCGCAGAAGGTACGGGTACGTGTTCGAAAAGTTGTTGGCTGTGTGCTGGGGCCAAAAAGCGTGGCTCATGGGGCTGAATAGTCAGAAAATCAAGCAAGATGCCTGGAGTAGCGCGGGTGGTGAGGATGTCTGCGTTGTGGAGCCGAATCAGGATGGGGTGTGCATCATCGGCTGTGTTTTCGCGGGGGGTATCCACAAAAACAATTCCATATTGGATGGCGAGTTCTGCTTGCAGGAAGCGTAATAAGTCTTCGGCAATTTCCAGAACTTCATTGGATTGGTTTAGGTTAACCCCTAAGCGTACCAACATATCGAGTTCGTTGGTGCGCTTATGTAATGACATTTCGAGTTCACGGGCTTTGAGTTTCGCGCGCACCCGGGCCATGAGCTCATGGTAGTTAAAGGGTTTATACAAATAATCATCTGCGCCGATGTCGATACCTTTGGCGGCGTCTTCGGGGTTTCGGGCAGCGGCGGTGATGATGATGATGGGAATTTGCTCGGTATCGGGCGTGGTGCGCAATTGGGTTACAACGCCAAAGCCATCGAGCTTGGGCATTTGCACATCCAGCAGAATGATGTCTGGTAAGTGTTCATGGGCTATATCGACGGCTTGTAGGCCGTCTTCTGCTAAAATGACCTGGTAGCCATCGCGTTCACAGATATGCTTTAGCAATTCTGCGGAGTCACGTTCGTCATCGGCTACCATAATCATTGGTGGATTATGTGAGGATGCAAGCTTCTTCATGTGCTGATTATCCGGTTATTGTGTGTTTCTTATCTCGCGGGACAGTATTCGGCATAACCTATGCTAGAATCGGATCAGTAATTTTGCCGTTTATGCTTTATATCATAAAGGATTTTGAGCTTGAAAGCGCTACAACGTGGATTCATGATGATCATGTTGCTGGCCACAGGCTACGTAGCGGTCGTGTTACATACGTCCTGTGATACTGCCGGTGCACAAGCGACTGAGGACAATGCCTTTCCCTTATTACACGAGGCGATTGACTATGTAGAAAGTAATTTCGTGATGGAATTGCCAGACGCCCAGACGGTGGAATACGAGCTTATCCGGGCTTATCTTGCGACCTTGGATGATAGCAACACCTTTTTCATTGAACCTGCCGTGGCGGCTAGCGAGTCGGACGTGTTAGCAGGCCGATATGGCGGTGTTGGCGTAGATATTCAAATTGATGAGCGTGGTCAGTATGTCCTGTATCCGTTTGAGGATAGCACGGCGCGTGATGCGGGCATTCAACCGGGGGATGTTTTGATCGCGATTAATGGTGAACCACTTGTGCTAGGTACGCCGTTGGATGTTGTGCGTCAGGCTTTGCGCGGCGAGATCATCGATGGTGCCGGGGTAACGTTGGCGGTGCAGAATTTAGCTAGTTTGGAAGAGCGGGAATTGTTTGTTCCGTTTGGCGAAGTTTTGGTGCCGTCTGTGATGTGGCGGACGTTATTTGAAGCGCCCGAATTGGGTTACATTCATATTCGGCGCTTTACGGCCCGCACGCCGGAAGAATTCGCGCAGGCGGTAACGGAATTGCGCGCCGAGGGCGTGCAAGGGATTGTGCTAGATTTGCGGGATAATC
>DAOTVD010000167.1:0-5608 GCA_034437075.1 Anaerolineae bacterium | reverse complement strand
AATCGCTTAATGGGGAAATTGCAGGATGTGGACAGCTACTTGATTAAGCCTTTTTCCCCGGATGAGATCGAACGGGTAGTGGGCAAGGTATTAGGTATCGAGAAGAAATAGACTTGCGTGGTTTTATCGCAAAGCAAATAGGTAAAACCTGGTCAGTTCCGATGCTGTGGCGCAAAAGCGCTCTGTATGTTCTGGGGCGTCTCATCATCCTCCTATTGCTTATCCTTAGCGTGATCATCTCGCAATCGTCGTCCCCAGCCGAACCATTTGAGGCCAGTGCTGACCCGCTGCCCGGCCAGCTAAGGCGCTCTATGGACTGGCAATTGATGCAGCTCTACAACGAGGCCAATGGCCTGTGGAACGATGCGCATCAAGCCCGTTATATGGACATCACGGCGGGGGGCACGGTTCCGGCATCGGTTGCGGATGCTGCTGGCCAACCCCCATTACAACAGGCCATCTATGCGCTGGATTGGCCTACTGCGCGATCTGCGGCATATGCACACCTAAACGAAACGCCGGATGATCCTTACACGCATCTAGCCTTGGGTGTGTTGACCTATCCCCAGGACGACGCCCGCCAGCACCTCCAACAAGTGGCGGCAGAAGCGAATCCCTATCAGGGGTTAGCGGCTGAATTGCTGGGGTTGATCGCAGCAGGTGATGCGGATTGGCATATCGTTGGTTTACGCTTGTTGGCGGATGATGAAGTACACCTAGCAGATTATGCGTTTACCCAAGCCATTGATGCTGCGCCATTAGAAGCCTTTCATTATGCATATCGCGGTTTTGTGCGCGACCAACAAGGCCGGGACGGCCTGGCAGATATACGCTATGCCCTCAATCTTGATCCAGGCTTGGCGTTGGGGTACTACATGCTGGGGCTACACCATCGCGCCCGTGAAGCCTATGATGAATCGTTGCAGGCCTTCCTCGATGCGCACTTGCTGGACGAAGACAATCCCGCTTATGCCGCAGAGGTGGCCCAAGCGTATGTGCTGAATGACACTGCCACAGTGGCGGAAGAATGGTTTCATACCGCTGTGCGGCTGAGCGACCGTGATGCGGCGTTTGTGGCGCTAGCTGCGGCGTTTTATGTGGATGAAAACTTGGCCCTGGCCGAAATGAGTTCCGACTTTGTTCGTCAAGCAGCCCAAGATTTTCCCGACAATGCCAGCATTCAAGCGAGTTGGGGCCGTCTGTTATATTTCGAGAATGAACTGGAAAGTGCCCAGGCGGCGCTCACTCGCGCGCAAGGCATCGCGCCGAACGATCCCCGCGTTCGGTTTTTTCAGGCCGAGTTGCTCGAACAACAGGGGGAAATTATCGCAGCATTAGATATTTACACGGCGCTAGTTCGGGCAGAGGGTTCGTATAGCCAACCTGCGCAGCGCGCTATCTTGCGCCTGACAAGCTAACCGCCCAGCAAAACGACGATATACCACGCCAACAAAACGCTATTCACAACCAGCAAGAATTGCACTTGAACTTCGCCAATCGCATCGGTCGCTTCATCGCCGCGCATGTCTCGTCCACGCGCGACCAAACGCGCCAGTGGAAACGCCACCAGCGCAACACCCACTAACCATAACGGAAATGCGCCTTGTAAAATCACATACAACAAGCTGACGACGGCTAACGGAATGGCGGCATAACTCAGAATTTGCGTGGCCCGTTTTCCAATCAGGCTGTCCGTATTTTGTAAACCAGCAGCCTGGTCGGCGTCATAATCGCGCGTTTGGTTATAGAACTGTCCATAAGCAGAAAACAGCGCGGCACTGATCATCATCGCCCAGATTTCCGGTTGCAAGGTGGACGTATAAATCAGATATGGCGCGAGAAGCAAAAGCGCGGATAGAAACAGCACATGCGAAATAATATCAAGCAACGGAAGCGACTTCAAACGCACAGGCTTCCAAGAATACAAATGGGCCAAGACCACAATGACACCACCTGTCAGAAAGGTCTCAAGCCCGCCCAGAGCATAAAGTCCTAAGGCTATGGTTGCAATAAGGGAGGACGCAATCCAGGCTACACGCGGGGTTAACTCGCCGCTAGCAATCACGTTACGCGCTGCGCGTTCGGGGTTCCCGTGTTTATCATCCTCGGCATCTTCAATGTCGTTAATCATGAAGGCATAGCTCATGGCTAGGCAATTCGCCACGACAATAGCGAGCAATCGCCAATCGAGTGTTACATCCGGCGCGAAGCGATGGGCCAGTAAGCCGCCGAGTAGACTCAGCGGCAAGGTAAATGGGATGAATTCGCGCCAGCGCGTGAGTTTTATAAAGGTTTGCACAAGGGGACTCCATCGGCCTGTTCGGGGTGGGTCATGCCTGCCAGTCTACCTGATGGCACCCGCTCTGCCAAGGGATCACGCATAGGCAATCGACCAGGCCAGCGCGAATTGTCCGCCGTAATACAAGGGCAGGCCCCAATAAGCATTATTCCAGGCCGGTTGCACGAAGCGATCCAACGCAACGGCCAAGTCAGAGAAATAAAAGGCCGTCGCGCCGATAACTGCTAGCGTCGTCAAGCGTTCCCCAGGCGAAAATGCGCCCCATGCAACGATGAGCATCAACGTTATCACCACGAAATAGGCCATGACCGGAATCAATAGCGATCCAAAATAACCCCGTAGCGCAAAAAAGACGGTTCCGCTAAGCAAGATGGGCAAAATGATGATCTCTGCGCCGATGTCCGTCAGCGTGGTTAATTGCGCGAAAGCTACAACATACGCGATGTGCCCCCCTAAAAACGATACCAGCCCGGCCAAAAACCATACCTGGGCCTTGGATAATAAGAAGACATCCCCCGCCGCACCCAGCAACAAGCCCAGAAAAATCAATTGCCCGTAGGTCGTATCTGGCCCGGCCAGCATGGCAACACCCAGGAAGGCCACCGAACTTAGCGGCTTGAAGAGCCAGCGCGGGCGTTCCACCGCGCGATATTCGGCCCACAGTAAGCCCGTCACAAACATGATCCCCAATCCGGTCATGAGTGTCATGCTGTGCCATAACCTCCACCGCCCGGCGTTTCGATGATGATCTGATCACCAGCTTGCAGCCTGGCGCTATATTTGGCGGGTAAGATCGTTTCTTCTCCTGCGCGGACGAGCAAATTACGACCCGCCATGCCGGGTGCGCCTCCGGCTAAACCATAGGGGGGTATTGTGCGGCGTTCCGTGTTGAGCGTCATGGTCATGGGGGCCAGGCATTCATACGCACGCACGATTCCCAACCCGCCATGTTGAGCACCCACGCCGCCGCTACCATCGCGCAATTCGTAGCGCCAGATGCGCAAGGGTAGGTCCCGTTCTAAAGCTTCGACCGGGGTGTTCAGCGTATTGGTCATATGGCTATGGCGTCCGCTGATGCCAGGAGCGCTGACGCTGGCGCCATGGCCGCCGCCAATGGTTTCGTAATAGACAAACGGCTTGTCATCCTGGGTGCCACCAAAGGTGATGTTGTTCATGCTGCCCACACTCGCAGCGGGGATGCGCTCCGGCTGAGCTAGCGCTAAGGCTCCAAGCACAACATCCACAATGCGCTGAGAGGTTTCCGTGTTACCAACGGCCACCGCTGCCGGAAATGCCGGTTCCAGGAACGTGCCTGGGCGGGTAATGACGTGCACAGCCTGGAACGCACCATGATTCACGGGTATGTCTTCCTCGCTCAGTAAACGCACACCATACCAGGTTGCCGAACGGACAATGGCGGGCACAGCATTAACATTCCCGGCGACCTGCGGCGCAGAATCCCCAAAATCAACCGTCATCGCCGCCCCCTTGACCGTAATGGTTACGGCAATAGGAATACGAAATTCGGTTTGGCCGTCGCCTTCCAGAGCATCTTCAAAATGATAGACACCATCGGGAAGGGCGCGGATGACGCTTTCGGTCATACGTTGCGTGTAGTCTTGTAGGGCGCTGGCGTGCGCGTGCACAGACGCTAGACCGTGCTGGGTTATGATGGCGCGCAATCGATTCTCACCGACCCGTTGCGCTGCCAATTGGGCGTGTAAATCGCCCCGGCGTTCATCCGGCGTGCGGCTATTGGCCGCAATTAGCGCGTATACACCCCGGTTGGGTACTCCTGCCTCCACCAACTTCACCGGGGGGATGATAAGCCCCTCTTGATACAGTTCGGTGCTCAGAGGCAACGATCCGGCGGTCATGCCGCCCACATCAGCATGGTGCGCCCGGCTGGCGACAAAAAAACTCAGTTCGTCCTCGATAAAAATCGGTGAGACGAGTGTAATATCGGGCAAATGCGTGCCGCCATGGTAGGGATCGTTCAAGATGATTACATCACCTGGCACCAGCGCTTCAACCGCCTGCAAGGCGGCGGCTACCGAGGCGGGCATACTGCCCAAATGCACCGGAATATGGGCCGCTTGGGCCACCATGCGCGCTTCGGCATCAAAGACCGCGCAACTGAAATCCAAGCGTTCTTTGATATTGGCGCTAAGGCTAGCCCGCTGAAGTGTTAGACCCATTTCTTCGGCCACCGAGCTAAAGAGATTACGAAAAACCGCCAGGCTAATGGCATCGACGGCCATGCTATTCTCCGTAGATGTCGCGCAATTGGGCGGCGTGCTCGGCTAAGCCGCCTGCGATCATGCGCATGTCGATTCCCCAGGGGATGAAACGGGCGCCTTGTTTCGCGTAGTCTGATACCTCGTCCAACGAACGCGGCATCACGCCCCAGCTTTTGCCATGGGTTTCGCAGGCCTGCGCGACATGTTGCAACGCTTCTGGCCAAGTCATCGCGTCTGGATCATGCGCGGCGCGGATTTCGAAGTCAGTCGGCCCCAGGAACAAGACATCCACACCCTCTAAAGCAGCAATTTCGTCCGCAGCACGCACGGCTTGTGGCGATTCAAGTTGGATGACCGTGGCGGTCTGGGCGTTGGCCTGCGCGATAAAATCGAGCTTGGCTTGCATGTCGGCTGTGGCTAGGCCGTAATTCGCATCCAGATTACGCCCTTCCAAGCCCCGGTCGCCCAGGGGAGGATATTTCACCTTGCCCACCAGATCGCGTGCTTCAACCACACTATGCACCAGCGGAAAGATAAGGCCGCTCGCGCCATCTTCCAGAAAGCGATAGAGCGCCATATGCTCGCGGGTGGGAACGCGCAAGATCGCGTCAATATCGTAATGGTGAAACAAGGGCAAGAGCAGTTGAACCTCGCGCGGGTTCATGGGGCGGTGCTCCATCTCTAACCAAATCGCATCATAGCCCTGATGCGCCGCGTGGGCCACAAAGGCTGGGATTAAATTGCTCAAATACGCTAATTTGACGGGTTTTCCGGCGCGCAGTTTGGCCAAAGTTTTGCTGGTTCGCATGGTTTAGTTTTCCTTTTCGAGTATGAGATTATGGTATGTATCGACCGTAGCGCGCCATTCGGGGGCGATGTATGTGGTGCTATCGAGCTGGAAAACCAGCGCCGGGCCGCGTAATGTCGCACCTGGCCGCAGCTTTTCGCGGTCGTAACGGGCGAATGTTGTATCAGCGACGGTTTTGGTGCCCAGGCGGGCTGCGCTGCCGTCGTTCGGTTGTACAGGGTGCCCCTCAAGCTGGGGTTTTTCTATGCGTCCTATCGCTTG
>DAOTVD010000166.1:0-4819 GCA_034437075.1 Anaerolineae bacterium | reverse complement strand
TCTCGTTAGATGATTTGGGCGTGCCCCAGACTCAGCCCACGCCCGTGCCCGCCACCACAGAAGACGCCGACAGTACGCCTACCGCCTCGCCCGGTGACGAAACCCCATCAGCCACATTACCCCCGGTCGATGAAGCCGCGCCGCCGCCCCTGCTGCCGGATACACCGCCCGCGCCGGGGCAAAATGCAGCCCCAGCGAACCCTAATCTGCCCACCCCATTACCGGTCCCAGATACCCCATGAGCCAAACATTTTACGCCCGCACCGCCGCCTATTATGACGCCATCACGGCAGATTTTGCCGCCGACACTGAATGCTATCAATATTTTGCCGCCGAACGGAGCGCAACCTCCGTGCTAGATGTCGGTTGCGGCACCGGGCGCGTGCTCTTGCCCCTGGCCGAGGCGGGCTATCGCGTGGTGGGGGTGGATGACGTGCCCGCGATGTTAGCCATTGCGCGCGCCAAACTGGCCGCTTATCCCCAGGCGACACTCTACGAAGATGATATTTTGGTGCATACGGGCGGCCCGTATGACCTGATTCTGCTCTCGTTTAACGCCTTGCTGCACTTCACACGCCAAGATGACCAAATCGCCTTACTGGAACACCTTGGCAATCTGCTAAGCCCCGCCGGACGCCTGGCCATCGACATCCCCAATGCTGCCGAAGCCTACGCCACCGAAGACACCGGCGCGCTGATCTTCGAACGCGATTTTGAACACAACGGCACGCGGATTATGCAGTTTTCCATCAGTACGCTAGAGCGTACCGCGCAATTACTGCATACCCAGTGGGTGTACGATACCCTGGCCCCCGATGGCAGTTTTCGCCGCGATGTCATTCCTCTGACCATGCGCTATGTCTTCCCCGCAGAACTAACGCTGATGCTGCGCGCCGCCGGGTTGCAGACTATCGCCCGCTTCGGGGACTATGACCTGATGCCCTTCGAAGAAGGGAGCGAACGCTTGTTGGCGCTGGTGGAGCGCGCGACATGATGAAATGGGCTGGGTTTGGTCTGTTAGCGGCGGTTCTGGTCGCCTGTGGCCCCAATACTGCCGAGCCGACCGTCCCCCCTGCCGATGCGCCCATCCGCGCAGCTAGCCCGACCGTGCTCCCCTTTTTGCCGACCGACCCAGCGGATAACTTCGTCGGGCGCAGCGACCCCACCGCCGCCGCGTTGGCCGCCGAAGGACAACCCAGCGTCGAACCGACCGACTTGTTCCAACCCTTCCCCACCGAAGATAGCATCCCACTGACGATTCGCACGGCAGACGGCGTGCGCCTAACGGCGGAATTTTATAGCGCGCCGCAACGTCCCGCGCCCGCCGTGGTACTGATGCCCGGCGAAAATGGCGCCGATGCGGACGCGCGCGCTCTGGCGAATGGGTTGGTCGTGCGCGGTTTTCATGTCATGCTGGTGCATCCGCGCGGGATGTCGCCTTCGGGGGGGCAAATAGACTGGCGGCGCACAGAAGAAGACGTCCGCGCCGCGCTGCAAACGCTGGATACCCTGCCCAACATCGGCGGGGTAAGCGTGCTGGGGGGCGAACGCAGTGCGCTAGGCGCCGCTCTAGCGTGCCGCGCGGACGCGCGTTGTAGTGCGGCCATCCTGTGGCAGCCCTTGCCGGATGAAACGCGCATGACCCTGGAAGAAGCCGGGGCAGGGCTGGGAGCCTTACCCGTGTATCTCATCACCAGTGAAGACCGCCCCGTGGCGCTGGCCGCCGCCCAACTGCTGAGCGATTTCGCCGGAGCAGCGACGCTGGCAACTGCCAGGCAATACACCGCCGCTGACCCTGCCATATTGGATGGCCTGGCGGAATGGCTACGCGCCCAAGGGGGCGGTTAATCGCCCTGAGCACGCGGCGGAATCGTTTCCTTTAAGAGTTGTTTTACTTTATAATGTAGAGGTTATACAGTGTAGGAAGCCCGTTATGGCAGATGCTCAAAATGTACTGCGCTTAAAACCTTCGGAAGAAGATACTAAAGCGGCCCGCCAAAAAGCCCAACAAACCCATACACCGATTATCTTGGTGGTTGAAGATGATGCTCATCTGATGGAGGGCGTGCGCGAAATCCTGGAATTAGATGAATACCATGTGCTGACCGCGTCCAGCGGGTTGCATGGCCTAGAAATTCTCAAAAACATGGAGCGCGTCCCCGACCTTATCGTCTCCGACATCATGATGCCACATATGGACGGTTACCAATTTTTCGAAGCCGTGCGCAATGACACGGCCTGGGTCGGTATCCCGTTCATCTTCCTGACGGCCAAAGGCGAAAAGGCCGACATTCGCCTGGGGAAGTCGATGGGCGTGGATGATTACGTCACCAAACCTTTCAGCGCGGAAGATTTACTCGTGGCGGTATCCTCCAAGCTAGAGCGACAGCGCCAACTCCAGTCGGTATTTTCTGCCCAATTGGCCGATATGAAATGGCGTATTTTGACCATCTTGAACCATGAATTCCGCACCCCGCTGACCTACGTCATCGCCTATGCGGATATGCTCAACCGCGACGCGGACGAGATGTCGCTGGCCGAACTGGGTGAATTTTTGCGCGGGGTGAATTCCGGCGCAGATCGCTTGCGCCGCCTCATCGAAAATTTCATCCTGCTGGTCGAGCTCGAAACTGGCGAAATACAGATCACCTACGATTGGCGCAAACGGCCCTTGGAGGACTACGAGAGCATTATTCAAAACGCCATCAAGCATGCCGAGCACCAAATTAGCGAGAAGCATCAGATCGTGGAAACGTATATCGCGCCCAACTTGCCCATTGTGACGGGCGATGCCGAATATCTGAGTGCAGCATTGGCCCGTTTGGTGGACAACGCCAGCAAGTTCTCGCCCCCCGAAAGCGCCATTGAAGTCTCGGTGGCGCACGATGACAACGGCCAAGTCACATTTTCGGTTACCGACCAGGGACGCGGCATCCCGCAGCACGAGCTCGGCCTTATTTTTGATAGCTTTTACCAGATCAACCGCAAACAATATGAAGACCAAGGCGCGGGCTCGGGCCTGGCGATTGTGCATGGTATCGCGCGTATTCACCGCGCAGAGATTTCCATCCGCAGCGAGCCCGGCCACGGTAGTACCTTTAGCCTCCATTTCGAAGCTATCGAAGCCTAAAGCGCTGGTATACTAGATGACGACCGCGCGCCGGTAACAAGAATCCGCAGTGATGAAGGAGAAAACCCTCACATGGCCTCTATTTTAGAAAAAGTACAAACCCTAATTTCTGCCAATTTGCATTCTTTAGTAGATCGGGCGTTGGAGTCCAACAGCTTAAAAGTGATGGATGAATACATCCGCCAGGCAGAACGCAACCTGGATGCGCTGGAAGACTCCGCCGCCACCGTGGGCGGGACGGTGAAAACGCTCAAGCGCAAATATGACGAATTCTCGGCCCAGGTGGAAAAGCTGGACCGCGACATTGATACACTGCTGATGAAAAACAAAACCGACCTGGCCATGGCCGCACAAGCCGACCTGAACAGCAAAACCGAACTGGCCCAAGAGTATTACGAGCAATGGCAACATCAGGACAACGAATATAAAAAACTGATGGACGCCAAGCTCAAGCTCGAACAACGCCTGGTGGCCGTCAAACAAGAACGCGAGCACCTGAAATCTCTGCTAGAACTGGCCGAAGCCAAACAAGTGACCACCAAAACCATCCGTAGCCTGGATGACGTGGCCAACGCGAAAGATGACGACATCCGCCGTGTGGGCGACCAAATCCGCGAACGGCTGGATAAAATCGACGCTGAAGCCGAGATGGTCAGTTCGCGCCTGCAAAATCAGGTGGATGACGCTATCGGGTCGATTGAACTAGAACGCCAACTCGAAGAACGGCGCTCGCGGTTGGGGCTGGATAACCAATCCTGAGCCTGTGCCCAGACACCATATACACGAAGGGTAACGCGGCTTGAGCACCACCGGACAACCTCGCGAGTTTCGAGCGCGCCTGCTGCGGCGGATGCTGGGCGCGGCGTTTTTCACCTGGCAAAGTGCGGTAATCCTGGCGCTCTTCTTCTTGCTGGGCGTCTTCGGGGCACCGCCGCTAGAGATCGCCTGGTGGGGCGTGGGGCTGGTGGGGCAAGCCGCCTATTTATGGGCGACCCTCACCGACCCGCGCGCCCGCCAGCGCATCATGCAGCAAGTGCTTTCCGAGCGCTACAATCCGTATCACATCCAGAGTTTGGTGGCGCGCCAACGCTTGCAAAAAGCTCTGGAATATTACAGCGCCATCCAAAGCCTGGTGGATACACGCGGCGGCGCCAGTAAGGTCGCCTTTCGGAATACGCTAGATGAAATTGACGATTGGTTAGGCCATCTGTACTCGCTGGGCAAGCGTGTAGATCGCTTCGACGAGAACACCATCATCAACCGCGACCGACGCCAAGCGCGCAGCGACCTGGAAACGCTCAAACGGCGCCTGGAGGTCGAAACCGACGAGGCCGTGCGCCAGGAAATCGAGCGCTCCATCAGCCTGAAAGAAACCCAACTGGAGAATCTGCAACAGTTAGAGTCCAATATCAAGCGCGCCGACATCCAAATGGACAATACGCTATCGGCCCTGGGGACGATTTACGCGCAAATGCAACTCATCGGCACCAAAGACATCGACAGCGGCAGCGCGCAACGCCTGCGCAACGAAGTTCATGACCAGGTGCTCGCCCTACAAGACACTATTGCGGCTATTGATGAAGTCCAGGGCGCCAGCAGCGCATAATACGCTCCGCCGCTTGACCTTGCGCGACATCCGCGCCATGCATCGCCTGGAAGAAGACATCTTCCCCAAAGATGCTTATCCGT
>DAOTVD010000165.1:0-8245 GCA_034437075.1 Anaerolineae bacterium | reverse complement strand
AAGACATCTTCCCCAAAGATGCTTATCCGTACCTCGATCTGGCGTTGTTGTTGCTCTTGCCGCACATCGTCAACCTGAAGGCGGTCGATACCGCCGGGCATCTGATGGGGGTCGTCAGCTTAAGCAAGCCCTTTTTACCCCAGGCGTCGGCTTGGGTCATCACATTGGGCGTCGCGCGCGACTTTCGGCGGCAGGGGCTAGGTAACCGTTTATTGCACGAAGCCGAAAAACGCACCACCGCGCCACGTATCCGGCTAACGGTGCGCGCCAGCAATGGCCCAGCCATCGACCTGTATCTTAAGGCCGGTTATGCGCTGCTACGCCAGGCCACGCGCTATTATCCAGATGGCGAAGATGGCTTGATTATGGAAAAACGGCGCTAATCGCCGCCCTGGGTGATGAAAAAACGCCTTTAGTCGCGAACTTCGTACTCGCCTTCGATCACATCATCACTACCGCGCGGCTTATCGTCTTGGTCGCGGATGACACGCTCTTGCAAATCTTTCAGGTGCTCGCGCACGACGTCATTCGGGGCCATGCGGATGAAAAACTCTAGCGCAAAAATGACCACGCCGACATCATCCACAATCCCAAACGGCAAAAAGACATCCGGCACGATATCGATAGGCGAGAGCAAATACAACAAAGCCAACGGCGGGATGATCTTATAAGGCAGATCGACGCGCCGGTCGGCCAGCAAGCGCCAGCTTAGCGTCAGGCGGTCAAACATTTTTTGAAGGGTGCTGCGTTTATCCTGGGTTTGGTTGTCATCTGACATGCGGTTATGCTCCGGTGATTGGTGTATGCTATAGGAATATACGTCTGTCGGTTGACGTAAGTTGCGCTTTTGTAGTGTATCATTCCCGGCTGCGCGGCGGAAAAACACCCTACCCTGCCAACTCATGAGCGTCTCATATAGGCGATATATAATAGACAAAACAGACTGAAATGAGGAGAACGCTAGTACCATGGCGTCTGAACGTATTCTCGTGATTGAAGATGAAGAACGCATCGCCGAATTCATCGAACGGGGCTTGTTGTTCGAAGGCTATCGTGTCGATGTGGCGCATAATGGCCAAACAGGCTTGGCCATCGCGCGAGACACGCCCCCCGACCTGGCGATCATTGACTGGATGTTGCCGGGTATGGATGGCATTCAGGTCTGCCAGCGCATGCGCGCCGCCACCCAGATTCCCATCATTATGCTGACGGCCAAAAGCGAAGTCTCCGACCGGGTCGCCGGGTTGGATGCGGGCGCCGATGATTATATCGTGAAACCCTTCGCCTTTGAAGAACTGCTGGCCCGCATTCGTGCTCAGTTCCGGCGTAGTATGCCCAATTCGCGCCCCGAGGTCATCACGTTTGGTGACCTGACCCTAGACACGGGCACGCATCGCGCGCAACGCGGCCAACGTATGATCGACCTGACCGCTAAAGAGTACGAACTGCTCGAACTGTTCATGCGCCATCCGCGCCAAGTGCTCACGCGCGATCTGATTTTTGACCGTGTTTGGGGCTACGACTTCGGCGGCGAAAGCAATATTATCGAAGTCTATGTGCGCTACCTGCGCCAGAAAACCGAAGCCGAAAATGAATCCCGCTTGTTGCATACCGTACGCGGTTTTGGCTACGTGCTGCGCGAAGAAGAAGAATAGAGCGACTGCCGCCACGGCAGGAAAGACCCACCCGTTATGACCATACGTGTACGCCTACTCGTTTACTACTCCGGCCTATTGATGATCATCCTGGCATTGTTCGGCGTGGCCGTCTTTGGTTTGCTGCGTTGGACGATGCTCAGCCAGGTGGATTCCACGCTAGATCGTGTGCTGGATGATGTGCTAGATGATACTGGCGGGATGATGGTCACTGGCCCGGATGGCCAACCCCAACTGACGGCCTACGTCCCGCGCCTGGATACCTTCCGCACACCCGGCGTATACGTACAAATCTGGGAAGTCTACCGCGAAGAACAACTATTTAGCGCCTCAGAAAACCTGGGCACGTTTAATGAATCGCTCGACCCCAGCGCGATTGGGTCGGACGAAGAATGGCGCTCGGATGTGACCATCAATGACACCCATCTGCGGGTCATCACCAAGCCGATTATGGTCGAAGATCAGATCGTGGGGAATGTGCAAGCGGCGGCCTCGCTGAGCACTATCGAAGCCGCCACCGACCGCCTGCTGACGATTATGCTCGGCGGGGGGATTATCGCGCTATTGATCTCCTTATTACTGGGGGATTGGCTGGCCCGGCGCACCCTGCGCCCGGTCAATAGTATCGTCACCGCCGCGCAGAGCATCACCGCCGCCGATGATCTGGCCCGCCGCATCCCCTACCCCGGCCCCACCCACGACGAACTTGGGCGGATGGTCAACGCCTTTAACGAGACGCTTTCGCGCTTAGAGCAGCTTTTCTGGGCCCAGCGGCGCTTCGTGGGGGATGTCTCGCACGAGTTGCGCACCCCCCTGACCACCATCCAGGGCAATGTGGACCTCATGCGGATGTACGGTAGCGATCCGAAATCGATGGAAACGCTCGAAAGCGAAGTCAAGCGCATGGTGCGCCTGGTGGACGATCTGCTGCTGTTGGCCCGCGCGGACTCCGGCGATATTCCGATTGAAACGGAACAAATCGACCTGGATCGCCTGCTGCTAGAAATCTATAACGAGGCCGTGGTCATCAGCCATAACCGCCATATCGTCAAGCTCGGTCAGTTCGACCAAGTGCAAGTGCAAGCCAACCCCGACCGCCTGAAACAACTGTATTTGAACCTGGTGACCAACGCCATCAAATACACGCCCGAAGGGGGGTCGATCACCCTGTCGCTCATCGACAAGGGCGATCATGTGGTCACCAAAGTGGCAGATACGGGCGTGGGCATCCCAGAAGAAGACCTCAAGCATATCTTCGACCGCTTCTACCGGGTAGACAAGGCCCGTTCGCGCGCGGCAGGCGGCACCGGGCTCGGTTTATCCATCGCGCAATGGATCGCAGAAGTGCACGGTGGCAATATTGCCGTAGAAAGCGTGGTTGACCAAGGGACGACGTTTATCGTACGTTTGCCCACGGACGAACACGCGCCACGCTTGCCGACCATCCCGCCAGAGGCCGAAACGCGCATGCGCTTCGTCTTGCAGAAACCGCCGCAATCGACATCCAACCCCAGCGGATGACCCACGCGGGCCTAAGACAACTGAAACGAAATTGAAACACGCCCCACCGAAGATTACACATGACGACAATCATTTTTTCTTCAGGAGGACCTATGCACCGATTTCGTTTTGTAAGCTTGCTATTGACCGCCATCCTTACCCTGACGGCAGTCGGCATCGGCGCGGCCCAAGATGACGACGACGGGCGCCCTTGGTTGGGGATTGGTATCACCGCCCCAGAAGTGGGCGAGGGCGCGCGTGTGGCGTCCGTCTCGGCGGACTCCCCCGCCGAAGGGGCGGGCCTGCAAGTTGGCGATGTGATTATCCGCTTTGATGACGAGCCGATTAACAGCCCCGATGACCTCATCGAAGAAGTCAACGACGATGACCCCGGCGACGAGGTCACGCTTGTGGTGTTGCGCGATGGCACCGAACAAGATTTCTCCCTGACCCTGGGCACCTTCCCCGAAAATGGCCCCAGCGCACCACTTAGCACTGGCGTCGCTGACGGCACCAACGCCGTTTTGCCCATCCTGGGGGTGGTCGTCACCGAGACGGACGCGGGGCTAGAAGTGACCAATTTGCTCCCCCGGCCCGATAATCCCTTCCAAGAAGGCGACATCATCACCGAAATCAACGGTGAATCCGTGGCTGGCTTGACCCCGCGCGAGATCGTGGAAGAAGTGGCCCGCGCGGACGATACCATTGATGTGACCATCGTGCGTGATGACGAAGAACAAACCGTGAATGTGGACACCCCCGGACGGATGCAGGGCGATGGCCCGCGCGGTGACGGCCCACGCGGCAGACAAGCCTTCTTGGGCGTGGAATTCCGCATGATTGATGCCGACTTCGCGCGGAACCTGGGCCTGGACATTGAAGCCGGTGCGCTGATCGTGGAAGTCGTGGAAGACTCCCCCGCCGATGAAGCCCGCCTGATGCCTGGCGAAATCATCCTGGCCGTGGATGGCCAAGCCGTAAACGCTGACAATGACCTGGCTAGCCTCATTAGCAATTATGGCCCCGGTGACGAGATCACGCTGGATGTCTTGCTGGAAGGCGAACAAGACACGGTTACGGTCACGCTGAGCCGGCGCCAAGGCGGCGGGATGGGTCTGTTCAATGGCGAAGGCCGGGGCGAAGGTCGCGGTGAAGGCCGTGGCCCAGGGCATGGGCAAGGCTTCGACTTTCGCTTTGATGAAGGCGTGCTCGAATTCTTCTTTGATGGCCTGGAAGGGCTCGAAGGGCTGGAAAACTTCGACTTTGAAGAATTTAACTTCCGCGACTTCGACGGCTTCAACTTCGAAGGCTTCGACTTTCAACAAGGTGATCTGGCAGATGTCTCGGTCGTCATCATCTGCCGAGATGAAACAGGTGAGGAAATCTTCCGCCTAGATAGCACGCAAGATAATCTGCTGATGCTGCCAGACGACCTGCGCGAACTGAACACCTTCGAGCAGATCACCTGCGAAGTGACGGTCAACGCGCCGGATGGCAATATGACGCCCGATATGGAGAACGATCCGCTGGACAACGTCCCGCGCGGCCAAGACCTCTAAATCGCGGATTTTTTGAAAACGGGCGTTAAACGCGCTAAGATTCGGGTGCTGCACAGGTTGCAGCGCCCGTTTTTTTTGATGCGGACTAGACGATGATTCAACTAGGTACCTTGCAACTG
Organism: Anaerolineae bacterium; assembly: GCA_034437075.1. Classification (GTDB taxonomy): domain Bacteria; phylum Chloroflexota; class Anaerolineae; order Aggregatilineales; family J027; genus DAOTVD01. The sequence continues at coordinate 3,412 of DAOTVD010000165.1, read as the reverse complement.
TATTTGATCCACGATGGCACCGCGATGATCGACCCCGGCGGCATGTTCGGCTTGGTGCCGCGCAAGCTGTGGTCGCGCAGCATCAAACCCGATGACCAGCATCTCATTCCGATGGCAGTGTTTAGTTTGCTCGTGCGCACCGGGCAACACACTATTTTGATTGATACGGGCTTTGGCGAAAACAAGTTGGATGCACGCCAACAACGCTTCTGGCAATTTAGCCGCCCGCGCGGCTCGCTCTTTGATGCACTGGGGCGCTTGGGCCTGGGGGCGGAAGACATCGACATCGTCATTGACACCCACCTGCACGCCGACCATTGCCTGGGGAATACGCGCATCACCGAGGCGGGCGAGGTCGTGCCCAGTTTCCCGCGTGCGCGCTATGTCGTCCAGCGCCGAGAATACGAAGACGCCACCCAGCCCAATGAACGCACTGCCGCCACCTATTTCCCGGTGAATTACGAGCCGCTCTACGCGGCGGGCAAACTCGAACTGCTAGACGGCGAAACGACCATCCTACCCGGCATACGCGGCGTCCCGACGCCGGGCCATACCCCGGGTCATATGAGCGTGGTGCTAGAATCGGACGGCCAGACGGCGGTGTATCTGTGCGACATGGCTAGCATGGCCGTTCATTTCGAGCGGCTCGCCTGGATGACCGCCTATGATGTCGAGCCGCTGGTCACGCTGGCGACCAAACACACCTGGCATGCCTGGGCGCTGGAAACCGGCGCGCTCTTGTTCTTTCCGCATGACCTACAAACCCCAGCCGGGCGGCTCGTGCACAACGCTGACGGGCGTCCGAGCATTCAACCCGAGCCAATCCATTTCGTTTAAGCAATCGTCCAGCCTTCGACTTCCACCAGGCGCAAGCGCCAGTAGGGGAAGACGACATCCGCGAAGCTCTGCTTCAAGGGCGAAAGAATTTCAACGTCCTTCAGATGAATAAAGGCCATCTCATCAGCATGGGCGACATGGTCATGGTTGGGCAAGCGCGGTTGCAGCGCATCCGTCACTTTCTTGAGCGCCGTTAACGCGCTATCGTCGGAGGGTTCCAGGTCGGTGACGCTACCCGCGAAAATGTCTTCCAGCGCCTTAACATAATCCCGCCCGCTGATGACCGTCCCCACGAAGATGGCGCCATCGATAATCACTTTGACGCGAAAACTAATCCGGCCCTCGTTGACCAGGGCCACCATGGCCTGGAGCAGTTCGTCGGGGGCGTGCCAGTTGCTTGTGTTGGGCATATTGAGAGGTCTCCTGTTGGCTGATAGCGCCCGTAATTGTACCGTATTTTTGGGGTTACAAAACAAGCGCTTTTAGGGGATGGTCAAACGCAACGCATTATCCGTATGGGGGGCATCGGCCTCAAGCGGCAAGCGTGCCCCGGTTTGTGCATCGTATAAGCCCAGCGCGATTGTCCGCGCGCCGTCAGGCAGCGCCAAATGCAGGTCTGAAACCAGGCGCTCCCCCGCGCGCCATTCCCTTGTGGGGTAATTGATGCCCAAGGGCGGCCTATCCGCACCGCCGATATAAGCGTCATTCGCATCCAAGAAATGCACGAACAGCGTATAATCCGCGCCGGGCGCGCGCCGCACATCCCAGAACAGTTGAAACCGGGCACCCGACGCTGTTGGCTCTAGCGCCAGGGCCGCTAAGGTGATGCTTTCCCCAAAGCGCGCATCCAACCCTTCGGCCTCCCGCGGAATCGTGGCCTGGCCTGCACCCGCGCTGGGCACGGTCAACAGGATAGGCTCAGGATTGCCATCGGACGTGCGCCAGGTGCCCTCCGCACCCCAGAGCCGCACGCGCAAGACGCCGGGATAGGGCGGCAGGTCGTCCACCAGCGGAATATTAATCTGCTGCACGGCATAGCGCGCGGGGTCCCACACTGCGAACGGAATATTCGCGAGCGGCACGCCACCCTGGCCGCCGTAAATGGTTGTATAGTCGCGGGTTGCCAAGGTGAAATCCGCGCTGGGGATGCCGCTGAGGGGGCCGAGCGCGCGCCAATAGAGCGTCATAGCCAAGGATTTCCCAGGGCGGGCCTGCGCATTCTGTAGCGTATAGCCGACCAATTCCAGCGCATCCCCACCCGGCGAGGCAAAACGCATATCCGTGCGGGTTGCCATGCCCAGCGGATCATCCGGCGCGCGTTGGGGCCGGAACCAATCCGTCTGCGGCATGAGATAGCCCGCGTTGAAGCCCGTCCATAGTAGCGCCAGCACGGTAACCCCCAGCGCGAAGCGCTGGGCATGGCCCCAACGCACACCACCCCAACCCCTCCCCGAATTCAGGGCGGGGCGATTATGTGCGCGCGGGGGTTCTCCCCTCGAATTCGGGGGGAGCGGCGAGGGCGGTAAAGCGCGCCGCCAACCCCAACCGAGCAGCCCCACGCACAGCGCCAACCCCGCCAGCGAAAGCACATTCCCCAGGCGTTGAGTACCCGTGCCCGCATACCACACGCGAACAGCATGCGACCCCGCAGGCAAGCGCGCACTCAGCAAGCCCTGCGGCCCCTGCGGCATGAGTTCCAGCGGCGCGCCGTCGATTTCCGCGCGCCAACCGGGGTAGTACATCTGGCGCCATTGCAGCGTCACCGCGCGGGGGGTTTCGATGTCGAAACGCTGGCCAGTGGTGTGCATAGGGTCATCCGTCTGGCGGATGGTGACATCAGCGGGCAGGCTGGGCGCGTGGGTCGTGAAATACCATTCGCCGCGCGCATAACGTTCGTAAGTCTCCAATGAGGTCGTTACGGCGGGCCGCTCGCTCAGGCTCGTCCAGCGCGGCAAATATTCATTCTGGGCGACAGCCCCCAGCGCGCCCGTCGCGAGTTCGTAGTCAATCGTCTGAGCGGGGTGGGGGCGTTCGCCCGTAGGTTGGTGCGTGTCGGTCAGCGGATAGGCGGCGGGCAACATGGCGGCGGCCACCCAGGCAATCCCGCCAATCGCGACGATCTGACGATAGCGCGGCGCGGCGATTTGTGGCAGCAAAGCGGCAGCGGGTATCACGCACAACGCCGCCAGGCCCAGCAAGCGCCAGGGATAAACCAGCAAATCCGCCAGCGGAACGTTGTTCCAGAAGGGCGCGCTCGTTTCGGTCATCAGAAACAAACACGCCAGGAAAACGCCCAAACCCGCCAGCAGATGCCCCCGCGCCCAACGATCCAGGCCCGGCAGCCTGGCGACAATCCCGCCCAGAACGACGATCAGCGCGTGCAAGGGGCCAGCGGTCAACGGAATAGTTGCGTTCATCGCGCCCCGGTCGATGTGCGGCACTGGCGCGAGCAAATCGCCCAGGGTTAGATAATTCGCCTCGATGGCATAAGCCCCCACGGCTGCCGTATCAATATGGATATGGCGCACTGCCAATGCAGCGGGCAACCAATATGCCGCGCCGAGCAACATCCCCA
>DAOTVD010000164.1:0-7396 GCA_034437075.1 Anaerolineae bacterium | reverse complement strand
CGTTTGAGGGGGTCGATCATTGTTATGCCCTACAAGCCGGGCGCGAGATTCGCATCATGGTTCGCCCCGATGACGTGGACGACCTGGCCAGCTTGCAATTGGCGCGCGATATTGCACACCAGATCGAAGATACGATGGAGTATCCTGGCCAAATCAAAGTGACGATTATCCGCGAAACGCGCGCTGTGGATTACGCAAAATAGCGCCGGGCGCGGCTATCTCTGGCGGGGCCGTTGTTTATATGGCCCCGCTTTTCTTTCGGCCCCTGCCATACCCGGCAAATTACGTTATCATCAAGCTAGACGATAAACGGGTTGGCAAGCAAGTTAGAAAGTAACGTATCTTATGGAACCCATTCGCGATCTGGTAGACGCTTTAGGCATCACACCCGATACATTTGATTATTTTGTCCTCATCACGATCATCGTGGGCGGTGTTTGGGCGGTTATCCGGCTCTATCGCGACCTAACCGGCCCGCCGCGTGAGGTCTGGCAAGAACGCCAACAACAAGCCGAAGCAGAGGATTAAGCCCCCATGTTAGACATCGATCTTATTCGTGAGCATCCCGCTTGGGTACGCACTCAATTGCGTCATCTGAACGATGAAGCGGCTATCGAACATGTTGACGCGGTGTTGGCCCTAGATGCGCAACGCCGTGACCACATCACCAAAGGCCAGGCATATAAAGAAGCGCGCAACATCTTCAGCAAAGGCGCAGGACGCTTGCGTGGTAATAAAGACCTGGATGACACGGCCAAAGCTGCTGCCGCGCTCGCCGTGACGGATGCCCTACAAAATGATGACCTAGAAGGGGCCAAAGCCTTGCTCGAAAACCCCGCCAGTGCGCCGCCACGTTCGGACGCACAGCCACAATCGGCGTTCGATGCGCTATTCGCACAACTCAAAACCCTGGGGGATGCCATCAGCGCTATTGATGAGCAAATTCGCGATATTGAAACGCAATTGCAGCAGCATATGCTGTGGATTCCAAATATGCCACATAGCAGCACGCCTGTGGCCGCCAGCGAAGTCGACAATATTGCGCATCCTGTGCAAGGGCAGCAACGCACCTTCGACTTCACACCCCAACCGCATTGGGACCTCGGTCCCGCCTTGGGAATTATCGACTTCGAGCGCGGGGTTAAGCTCTCCGGGAGCCGTTTTTACATCCTGAAGCACAACGGCGCGCGCTTGTATCGTGCTCTCATCAATTTTTTCATCGACCAACATACCGCGCGCGGCTATCAGGAGTTGTATGTGCCCTTTGTGGTGCGCGAAGAGCCCTTGTATGGTTCCGGCCAATTTCCGAAATTCAAAGACGTTGTATACTTTGATCATGATGCGGGGCTCTACATGCTGCCGACCTCTGAAGTGGCGATGGCCAACATGTTTGGGGATGAAATCTTGGAAGAAAGCGCCCTAACGCTTAATCTCGTAGCGCATACGCCCTGCTTTCGCCGCGAGCGCATGAGCGCGGGACGCGATGTGCGCGGCATCAAGCGCGTACACCAGTTCGAAAAAGTGGAACTGTTCAAAATCACGCATCCAGACGCCAGCTACGACGAAATGGAAGTTCTTATGCAAAACGCCGAATCTGTCATCCAAGCGCTAGATATCCCTTATCGGCGGTTGGAAATCGTGACGGGTGATCTGGGCTTTACGGCTACGAAAAAGTTCGACCTGGAGATGTACGCCCCCGGCAGCGAGGAGTGGCTCGAAGTCAGTTCGGTATCCAATACCGAGGCGTTCCAGGCGCGGCGCGCCAATGTGCGGTTTCGGCCCAGTGATGGCGGCAAGCCGCAATACGTGCATATGCTGAATGGCTCCGGCTTGGGCATGACCCGCACGTTAATCGCCGTTATGGAAAATTACCAACAAGCCGATGGCAGTATCCGCGTGCCAGAGGTGCTGGTACCGTATATGGGCGGCATTGATGTGATCGAACCTGGGGCATAAATCTATGGGCCATGTGCGCGCGTGGGGATGGTATCTGTTGGGCTATATGCATCGCTCACATGGCTTGTGGGCGAGACACCGACGCGCTTTCACACGGGCCGAAAGAGCCTTTTCGCGCGCGCTGCACCAGCGCCCAGGCTGGCCGCTACCGTGTTTGCATCGTGGGATTTTATATTGGCGCGAATTACACAAGCCCGATCGAGCCATCCACGATTTTACCATCGTCATTAATGCGCCACGGCCTTATGATGATGCGCTATTCTTGCGCGCGATGGCTTATGAGCAAATTGGCAACTATCATGATGCCGCCGATGATCTGCGCCGCTATATTGTCGAATTTCCGTGCGGCGGCTGGCACGATCATGCCGTACGCCAGCTTAAAATGCTGCGCGCGATTCTGGATGATATGCCCCCTCAGTTGCCGGGCCATAATGGGTTAATCACGCCGGGGGACAGGCCCGAAATTTAGATATCGCTCGTAATAGTCGTTTGCGAACTCGACATCACTGTCGGGACGACGTTGCTTGAAGCCCTCTAGCCAATCCGAAAGCCGGATGCAGAATTCCGCGCATAACAAAATGATGTTGCAGGTCAAAAAAGCCCACAGCATAAAGACGATGACGGTGGCAATCGAGCCATAAACCACGCTGAAATTGGCCACTGTGTCCAGGTACAGCCCAAAAACTTGCTTCGCGATTTCCCACAGCGCACCCCCCACCAAAGCCGCCGGCCAGATGGCATCCCAACCGACGCGCGTGCGGGGTATCCAGCGATACATCATCGCGAAAATACCCACGCTGAAGCCAAACGGCACGAATATCCCGGTGATGGATAGCCAGATACTACTTTGGTTGAAAAAGATAAAGCTAAGAAAGCTAAACAACAAGCTGGTCATGATATTGGCGATCAATAACGCGCCCAGGCCAATGACCATAATCAGGCCCACGGCGCGCCGCTTGAGAAAGGGGCGCTGGCTTTCATCGCGAAATGTACGGCTGAGGGCGGCTTCCAGATTCGAGAAAAGGCTGAGCGCCGACCAAGCTAACGATACCCCCGCGACCAGGCCCGCCGTATTGCCTTCTTGGACGAAGCGCTCAATCGTGTTGCTGAGTTCAAGCGCAGTCGCGCCAGGCAAAAACAGGGCCAAAAAATCCTGGAGTTGGTCGCCCGTGGTGGCCGGGCCGATGATCTGCCCAATGCCGATAACCAACAACAACAGCAACGGGAATAGCGAAAACAATGCATAATACGACAGCGCTGCCGCTTCGCGGGGGCCATGTTTCGAGAAATTCCAGATGGATAAGAATATCACCGTTGCCAAGCCGTTCGTCGGCTTATCCACAAATTCGATGAATTCGGTGCCACGCTCTTTGACTGTTGTGTCGAGATTTTCGACGAAATCTCCAATGGCCGATAGTTTTACCATTTAGCGTCCTTGCCAGTTGGCCGTGCGCCGTTCCATGACGGATTGCACGCCTTCTTGTACATCCTGTGTATGAAAAAGGGGATATTGCTCTACCATTTCATGATACAAGCCAGAGGGCGCGCCTTCAATGGCATTAATGGCCCGTTTGGCCGCCGAGACTGCCAAGGGCGCACAACTCATGATCTCCTCGGCGAGCTTGCGGCCCGCGGCCCCGAGGTCATCTTTGGGGACAACTTGATTCACTAGGCCCCAATTGAGCGCGGTTTCGGCGTCGATACGACGCCCGGTGAAGATCATCTCTTTAGCGCGCGCGGCGCCCACTAGATGCGTCAGGCGTGTGGTGCCGCCCGCATCCGGGATGATGCCTAGTTTGGCTTCTTCCAGGCTGATGATGGTGTAATCCGCAGCGATGCGTAGGTCGCAGCCCAACGCGAGTTCGAAACCGGCACCCAGGGTATAGCTGTGCAGCAAGGCAATTGTGGGCAGCGGGGAATCTTGAATGCGCTGGATGGGTATTTGCCAGGCACGGGTGGCGGCATGGCCTTTATGGCGCCAATCGTCGCCCAGCAGTTCGGGCATACCGCCCATGGTTTCGAAATCCAGCCCGACAGAAAAATTCTTGCCCTCGCCACGGATGAGTACAACGCGGACCTCCGCCAATGTTTCGGCATGTTGCATGGCTCGGGCGATGGCGTCGAGCGTTTGGGCACGCAACGCATTACGCTTTTTGGGGCGATTCAAGATAATCTCGAAAATGCCGTCTTGTTGTTGGGTGACGATTTCTTGTTCCATGGGTTTCCTCATTTATATGCTTGAACAACCAAGACAAAAAACCTGCTGCAACAAACGCAACAGGTTTAACACTGCAATGCGCTAGCGCCGCGCGGGCTTTAGCGCTGGGGCCAGACCTCGACGACGGCGCCGTAGCGCAGTGTAATCTTTTCTTCCACCAGATAATCCAGGGCGGTGTCAAAGTCCGAGAATGTCACTTCGCTAATCCAAGCATTCTGGTAAATCCAGCGCCGGGTTTCGATGCCTTCGTCCATTGCCACAATCGCAATTTCGCGGGTGGGTAGCGTTTGGCCGCGCGCTTCAACGGCTTCGCGCACCCAGGCATTGAACGGCAGAGTCGGGTCTTGCTGCACCATTTTGGTAATGACCAGCGGCGGAAAGTTCACGCTAACCGGCTTGCTGTTTTCGTCCACCTTCAGGCTGAAGGGGGTCAGGCCACTAACGGAAAAAATGCCTGTGGCGATCTGGCCGTTAATTTCCAGGTGAAATTCATTGGCCGATAAACTATCGACCATGCGAATGCCGTAATTGCTGGGGTTTTGGGCCTGGGCAGAGAATTGGCCATGGCTGGGCGGCGGTTGGGGGGCTGCCGGTTGCTGATATGACGGTTGCTGCTGAGAGGGTTGCTGCATACCTGGGTTGTTGGGGTTATCCATCTGACATACTCCTCGTATGTGGGCTTTGCGGCTCGTTACCCGCTTAGTATACACAAAGCCCTGCTAAGCGACCAATAGTACGACAATCGTCGCAGCCAGCATAAACACACCGGCTCCGATGACGATATATAGCATGTTGTCCATAAGCACCGAACGCGAAAGCGTTGTCCCCTCGGATGAGCCATCCGCCAGGAGCGTGAAAGGCTTTTCGGGGCTTTTTTGGGCGCGGCTGACTTCCCGATTGAAAAACCACAGCACGGCATAAAGCGTGGCGCCAAAACCTACAATATGCCCCATAACCGCTAGGGTAATCAAGAATAAGACAACGGCCTGATTATCGGTAATAGTGCCCGTGGAGGCTTCCGGGTTGGAGACTTGCGGCGTATAAATCGAGAAATCCAGGGTGCCGAGAAAAAGCCCCCCAAGAAGTAGTACGAAGACGCCTACGAGAATAACGACGGCAGTTCTGTTCATCACGTCCTCCTGATGAAGCGGATTAAATACGAGCGATTGTACTCGGCAACCGAAGGGCTTTCAACCATCCACTCACCGGGGCATATATTCCAGGATTAAATCGGCGAAGTCTTCCGGCGCATCTAACAGCGAGCCTTGATAATAGGCCACCGCGCCGTAGTCATCGCGGGCCGTCTGGGCCACGGCGGCTTCATCGCGCGTTGACCAGATGATAAGCGGCTGGGTGGGGAAGCGGTCCCGTATCCGTCCTAGCTCGGCCAGCCCTGGCGCCAAGTTGCCCATTTCGGGGAAGGGTGCACAAATCACAATATCCGGCTCGGGATGTGTGGCCTCTAGCCAGGCGTCCAAGCTGGTCGCGCGCTGGATGGTGAAGCCGCTTTCGTCTTCCAAGATTTCGAAAAACCGCTGGTAAACCTGTTTTTGAAAACCGGAAAGCGCCCCGGGATTGCGGTCATTCAACACATGAAATAAGTCCTGTATCAAGGCAACTTGAGTCAATTTGAGTGTCTTTCTGGGATCAAATCCGTATAATGGAACCGTACGAGACGCATAGACTATACCATTGGAGAGCCCTTGAGCGAAGAATTGATCTACACTCAGCCGGTTTACGAGCCCAAAACATTTGCGGGGCGCGTTGTGAAAACCCAGAGCGGTTTCTATACCGTAGAAACCGAGGAAGGCCCGGTGACCAGCCAGATTACCGGACGACTCAAAGAGATTAAAGAAGATACTCATCTGACGCGCGATTTGGTTGCGCTGGGCGATTTCGTCACGGTGGATCGCCAAGCCGATGGCAGCGGGATCATCACCGCAGTACACCCCCGCCAGAACGCACTTTCTCGCGTAGCGGCCAACCCCGCAGCGGGAACAGCCGCCGAAATGGAGCAGATTATCATCGCAAACTGCGACCAGGCGATTTTTGTATTAGCGGCTACGCAACCCAAGCCCCAACCGCGTGGCCTGGATCGGTTGTTGGTGACCGCTGAGAAGGCCGAAATCGACACCATCATCATTTGTGTGAATAAAATCGATTTATTGAAGCCAGACCAGGCTGAAGCGCTATTCAGTCTCTATCGCGACATTGGCTATAGCGTGCTATATACCAGTACGGTCATGGATGAAGGCATACCGGCCTTGCGCGCGGCTTTGCAGGGCAAAGTATCCGTGTTCACTGGCCCATCTGGAGTGGGCAAAAGCAGCTTGCTGAATGCGATCCAACCGGGCCTGACGCTACAAACAGCGGATGTGAGCAACGCCAACCAGAAAGGGCGCCATACGACGCGCTTTAGCCAACTCATCGCTCTGGATGAAGGCGGTTATGTGGCGGATACGCCTGGTATTCGTTCCATTGCCCCATGGGACATCGAGCCCGATGAGCTTGACCATTATTTCCGCGAAATGCGCCCGTTTGTGCCCGATTGCCGTTTTGCTGATTGCACCCATATGCATGAGCCCGGTTGCGCGGTGTTGGCCGCCTTGCAGCGTGGCGACATCACCCAACAACGGTATGATAGTTATCTGCGCTTACGAGAAGAATTAGAAGACCAATACGTTTATCTATGAGTACACTGCTCATCCCGAATGTCGAGGCATATATCACGCTAGGATCAAATATCGAACCAGAGAAAAATCTGCCCAAAGCGGTTGCCTTGCTGCGCGATCATAGTCGGCTGACGCGCTTTTCGTCTGTCTACCAGACCGCGCCCCAGGGCGACACAGACCAGGCGGATTTTTTGAATATGGCGGTGATGTTGAAAACACCTTTTCCACTGGAAGATTTTAAGCAGGAAATTCTGCTGAACATCGAGGCGCAACTCAAGCGCGTGCGCGACCCGAACAACCCGAATGCTGCCCGCACGATTGATTTAGATATTGCCTTATGGGGCGATAAAATAGCCGATTACGGCTCGAAGCCCTGGCATGTGCCCGACCCGGACATCGTGCGTTATGCGCATGTGGCGCTGCCCCTGGCCGAGATCGGGCCAGACGTCGTGCATCCAGAAACGGGCGAAACCATGCAGCAAATCGCGCAGAAGTTCGCCCAAACGCCTTACACCCTGCGCGGGGACATTAGCTTTCTGTAGGCAACGTC
>DAOTVD010000163.1:0-2933 GCA_034437075.1 Anaerolineae bacterium | reverse complement strand
GCGATGCGCCATAGTCCAGGGCGAGCGCGGGCAGGGTCGAAGCGGCCCAGCCTTGCTGCAAATCCCCGGCCAGGATGCCGAGCGTCAAGCCGTAATGGCGCGCGTGGGCATCATCATAGCCGAATTCCTGCTGGGCCCGCGCGGCGAAGTCTACATGCACCGTGGGCACCCCACGCCGCAGGTCGTCATGGTCGATGATGTCATCGTGCACAAGCGTAAAGGTGTGAAAGAGCTCGACAGCCGCCGCCGCCGGGACGGCGCGTTCTTCATCGCCACCGACGGCCCCGCAAGCGAGCATCAACACACCCGGGCGCAGGGACTTTCCGCCCGCGTGCAAGTAACTATATACGGCTTCGGTCAGGTGAGGATATTCGAAGGCCAGGCTTTGTTCGTCGCGCAGATAGCGCTGCATCCGGTCGGCACGCTCGGCAATGGCTGCGCGCAAAGAGGTAAAATCAGTGGCGGTCATGGGTGATTTATGTCTATTGTGATATGCGATGCGTTCAGTATAAAGCAAAGCCCGGCAGGTTGCACCCACCGGGCCAGGGCCAAGCCCTATTCGGATTCGGGCACGCGCTCGGCCACAAAGCCCAGGGTCGTATCGGGGAACATGTCCGTCACAACCAGGAAGCCTTCACCCCCGAACCGCGCGAGGCCCTCCCAATTGAACGCTGTTTCGCTCAATTGCAGATAAATCGGCGGCTGGTCGGCTAGTTCGAAACCATCCCCCGTGAAGCGCACCGCCAGCAAGCGCTCGAGGTGATCATACGCGGTATGTGTCGCCCCGATACCGTAGGCGTCCGCGATGGGGTCGTTTTCGGTCTGCAAGGCTTCATCGCCAGGGAAGTTGTAGTTAATGACCCAGAACAAGCCGTTGTCATCTGCGCGTGTGGCATCTGTGATGCGATACGGGATATTTGGGAAATCTACGGAGGTCACAATACCTTCCAGGCCCAGGTCGATCATCGGCGCGGTTGGCTGAGCGTTAATTTCCGCGCCGTTGGCTTCGTAGGGCGCATAGAGCGCATCCCCCACCAGCACGAGCGCCTCGAACGCGCGATTGGGCAGATAGATGTCGGAAGGTTGTTCCAGGGTCATGTTATTCTCGTTGACGGTGATGGTCATCTGGCTGAGATCGGGCGCGAGTTCGCCGCGCAGCACTTCGCTGACGGTCAATTCGGCCTCGGTATCTTGGCGCATGACGGTCACATAGGCGGTTTCGCCGTCCAGGGCCAGGGCTTCGAAGCCTTCGAACTGTTCGCCATAGACGGCTTCGAGATCGCCATCAATGGTCATGGGAATTTCCTGCGGCGTGATCGGTTCATCGCTGGCCCCGCCGATGAGCGCTTCTAATTCGGCACGCGGGATGGCGAAGACGAGGTCTTCGGGGAATTGGGGCATCAAGATTAGCGTATCCTCGTACCAATCCAGGCCAGAAATGCGTAAATCTGGGTTGGTGATGGGGCCATCTAGCGCGACGGGTCGTACGCTGCGTTCTTGCAGGATTTCGGTCTGAGCGGCCAGTGGGGCTCGGGCCAGGCTTAGCATGAGTATGCTGGCGAGGACGAAGAAGAATATCGGCTTGCGCATTGTTACTCCTATAGGTTTGTGTATGCGATTGCGAAAATGTACGCCACCCCGATTCTATAGCGAACATGGCCCCAGATGCCAGAGGGGCTTATCCTGCGGAGCCGAGCAATTGCATCAAGCGGGGGCTTGTCGGACTTTTTGAGTATATTTTAGGCTTTTCCAGAAAAATAATTACCCCTCCCCAGCCCCTCCCCGAATTCAGGGAGGGGCTATTCTGCGCACGAGTAAGTTCTCCCCCCGAATTCGGGGGGAGCTAGAGGGGGGTAAAATCAAGCCGGTATCCTTTTCGACAAAAGCAAGCGGCATAGTTAAATACTTGGAAAAGCCTTACAGTAGACATAATTAATGCGCAGCGTAGGGTAATCTGGCCCGGCAATATGGGCCATAAGTAGGTCGGCCCTTAGCCAGACGTAGATTATACTCGGCAGATGAGTATTGAAACCCAACTAACTATTGCCATACAAATCATCCTGGCGGGCTTGCTGAGTATGGTACTTGGGATGAATCGCGAGCGCCGGGAAAAAGATGCCGGATTGCGCACGCATATGCTGGTGGGTATTGGCGCGTGTTTGCTGAGCGCGTTATCGTTGGCTGCGTTGCCCGCCGATGAGTCGGGGCGTATCGCCGCCAATGTGGTGACTGGGATCGGTTTTTTGGGCGCCGGCGCGATTTATCGCAGCGAAGACCGCACGCATGATCTGACCACTGCCGCGAGTATCTGGACGACAGCAGCTATTGGTATGGCTGTCGGGTTGGGTGCGCCATTGTTGGCTACCTGCGCTACGCTCGTTATCTGGATTGTGCTAGAAATCTTATGGCGGTGGGAACGCCACATCGGAACAGAATAGGCACGCCCTGCCGAGAATGATAAGGTATCGATGGGAAAGGTTTATTTTAGGGGGAGCCTTGACAGTGTCGCCTTAGCTGGTTAGACTATCCATCAGTTAGGTCCCATTCGTCTAGTGGCCTAGGACGTCGCCCTCTCAAGGCGAAAACACGGGTTCGAGTCCCGTATGGGGCATGTTACGCTTCTCCGCTTGCGGGGAAGCGTTTTCGATTCCCTCGCCAGAGGTTCCATCCGCGTCGTTGTCATACAAGGCCGCGCGGAGCACTAAAAAACGGTCAGCCCAGGGTTTCAGGCGGAAATCCACAATCCGCTGCTTGTCCAGGTCGTACACGATATAGTCGAACAAATTACGCGCCATCAATTGCCGTTCTTTCGGCTCGGCAATATCCCACAAGCGCGCGACCCGCTCGATGGCATCCAAGGATTTCGAGAGTTCGAGCATCGTTTGCTCGCGCCCGGTCGTGTACGACTGCCAGTACGCGAGTTCCCGCTCGTT
>DAOTVD010000162.1:0-16347 GCA_034437075.1 Anaerolineae bacterium | reverse complement strand
CCACCTTTACATTCATGGACGACCCCGAGAACAGCATTTTCATCACCCAGGTATCCCAGGTGGCCAGCGTCTTGAATCTCTTGGGCGTCGTGGCTATGGTCGTTTCGGCGTTTTTGGTGACCAACGTCATCAATACGATTGTCCTGGAACAAAAGCGCCAAATCGGCGTGATGAAATCCATGGGCGCTACCGCGTGGGACACCTTCGTGATCTATGCGGGGATGGCGCTGACCTATGGCATCATCGGCACGCTGTTCGGCGTGCTGTTGGGGGTGGTGGCGGGCTATCTGATGGCCGAGTCCTTCGCATCCCTGGCCCTGACGTATATCGAGGGGTTTTCCGTCTCGGCACAAGGGATTATCGTGGGCGTGCTGATGGGGCTTTTGGTGCCCGTGTTGGCCGCGTTGGTGCCCGTGTTCAACGGCCTGCGCGTGACCATCCTGGATGCCATGACCGACCTGGGCATCTCCTCGGACTGGGGCCATACGCGCGTGTCGCGCTTCATTGGCGGGTTGCCCTTGCCCATGACGATGGTGCAAGCCTTTAGCAACATCTGGCAGAAAAAAGGCCGCTTGATGCTCACGGGCTTGACGCTAACCCTAGCCGTAGCAGCTTTCATGGGCGTGACCGCCGTGTTCTCGGCCCTGAATCAGGAGATCGAAAACGTTTTCGGCACGCTGGACTATGACATCGCGATTGCGCCCCAAACCCGCCAGAGCTTCGCGAATCTGGAGAGTGTCTTGCAATCTGTGGACGGAATTGCTGTGGCCGAGCCAGCCTACGCGCTGACTGTCTCGCTAGAGGGCTACGAGAGCAACAACCAACTCGCACCTGGCACGAGCCAGATTCAAGCCTCTGGCATCGAAACCGATAGCACCATCCTGGATTTGAATTTGCTAGAGGGCACCGCCTGGCAAGATAACCCCAACCGCCCCGGGGTGGTCATTAGCGAGGTCGTGGCGGATAATATCGACAAAGGCGTGGGGGATGTCGTAATACTCGACATCGCAGGCGCTACGCACGAAATTGAGATCATCGGCGTGGATAACTTCCCCTTCGAACTCTTGTTGATGGATTGGCACACGCTGGCCAGCCTGACGAATTTCGTCGATGACGGCGGCGACCCCTTGCCCGGCGCGGCGTTCATCGTGCTAGAAGGCGACCCAGACGTGCCCGCCATTGATGATAAAATCGCGGAGATCGAAACCGCCTTCATCGACGCGGGCATCCCGGTGAACCTGAGCAATCAGCAAGCGATTATCGAAAACCAGGTGCAGCAATTCACCGTGTTTGGGCTCATCTTCAATATCACTTCGGCCATCATGGCCGCCGTGGGGGCCATTGGCCTGTTGGCGGCGCTCTCGATGGCCGTGTACGAACGCCAAAAAGAAATCGGCGTCATGCGCTCGATTGGCGCGAGTTCGAGCATCATCATCAGCCAATTCTTAATCGAAGGCTTGTTGGTGGGCGCGCTGGCATGGGTGGTCGCATTACCGTTGGCGCTTTTGCTGGGCGTTGGGCTCTCCGACGCGCTACCCTTTGGCGACTTTTTCGAATTCTCGTTCCCGGTTTGGCTGGCGGGTGCTGGCCTGGTGGGGGTCTTGCTGGTGGCTGCCCTGGCGAGCTTCTGGCCCGCGTTGGCAGCCTCGCGGCGGACGGTATCTGACATTCTGCGCTATCAATAGCGCGACCGCTTTTAGCACACGGAGAGACACAACCTATGTTCAAAACTCGTATGCGTAAGATTTTGGGTGATGTGTGGTCTCGCAAGGGACGTACCGCGCTAGTCTCGATTGCGATTTTTATCGGGGTCGCAGGCACCATCGCCTTGTTCTCGATGAGCGACATCATCGTTAGCCAATTGCGCGAAGACATCCAAGAAGACGAACTACCCATGGGGCAAGTCTTCGTCAGCCCAGAGCCCGACACCCGGCTAGATACCCTGGCCATGGTGCGCGCGGTGGACGATGCGCCCGGCGTCACCGAGGTGATGAGTGGGTTTAGTGACACGGTCGTCTATTTCAAGACCGACCCGGATAATGAAGATTTTGAGGAGGGGCAAGCCCTGGCCGCCCAGGTCTTGGATGAAGACGGCGGCGCATTCCTGAGCGCGCCCTTCCAGACCGAGCTACCCATGCGGCCTGTGCGCCTGGTAGAGGGGGATTATCCCGAAGACCCAGCCACGCAGATTGTGATCGAACAACGCATGGCCGAGAACTACGGCCTGGAAATTGGCGACCAACTCTATTTTCGCATCCTCAGCCCCTCGCGCGTGCCCGCAGAAAACAACGCCACGGGCACGCTCGAAGCCTTCACCATCACCGGCCTGGTCTTAGACCCCTATTCGTTTTCGCCCAGGTCAGCCTTCTATAGCTCGGTGGAAACGCTAAACTATATCACCAATCTGGATGGCGTGAGCACCATCTGGCTGCGCTTCACGGATTTCGAAACCGCCCAGGCCGAAATTGACACCGTGCTGGAACTCATCGCCACCGAAACTACCTATAACCCAGACTTTAGCTCGCTGGAAGACCCCGCCGAGAACGCGCTCATCACCCAAGCGGCCCTCATCGGCAATCTGATGGGCTTTTTGGCCGTCACCGCGCTGGTGGTATCCGGCTTTTTGGTCATCAACGTCATTTCGTCGTTGGTGGTGGAACAACAGCGCCAGATCGGCGTCATGAAATCCATGGGCGCTACGCGCACCGATAACTTTTTCATCTATTCGGGTATCGCGCTAGCCTATGGCATCATCGGCGTGGTGCCGGGGGTGCTGGTGGGCATTCCGTTGGGCTATTTCTTCGCCGAAGGGCTCTCCACCCAGGTGAATACGATCTTGGATGGCTTCCAAATCTCGCCGCCGTCCATCATCCTGGGCGTGATAATCGGCCTGGCCGTGCCCGTCCTGGCGTCCATCATCCCGGTCTGGAACGGCACGCGCGTGAGCATCCTAGACGCCATGACCGACCTCGGTATCGGCGGCAGCTATGGCAAAGGCCCCCTAGCGCGGCTCATCAAAGCCCTACCGCTGACGCCCACCATCCGCCAGGGCCTGAGCAACCTGAGCATAAAGAAAAGCCGCATGGCCTTTACAGTCATCACCCTAGCGATTGCCGTGGGGACGTTCATGGGCATTTTTGCCATCTTCGAATCGCTCACCAGTGGCATCAGCGACTTTTTGGATACGTGGGAAGTCGATGTCTTTGTCGGCCCGGTGGAGCCCCAAGACCCCGAAACCTTCCAGGCGGCCCTGGCGAATACCTTTGGCGACCGCCTGTCTGCCATCGAACCTGGTAACCAGATTCAGGTCGAGTTTGAAGGCTTCGAAGTGCCTGCTACAACCGGCGGCCCACCCGGCATCCTGGTGTATGCCTACGACGTTTTCAGCGATACGCCCGCTTTTACATATGACGTCACCGAAGGCGAAGACCTGGACGTGAACAACAACTGGGAAGACGGCGTGGTGCTCAGCAGCGTGTTGGCCTTCTCTATGGAAAAAGACGTGGGCGATACAGTCGTGATGCAATTGCCAGGCCGCGAGGCCGAATTGCGCGTGGTGGGCATCGCCGAATTCCCCATCACCCAGTTGTGGATGCACTGGGAAACCATCGCGGAAATCAACGGCTCTACCCTGGATGTCATCACCAGCGAATCGCCCGTGCCGCAAGACCTCATCCCGCCCCAAGCCAGCAGCTTCATCAGGTATGTGACCCTGGCCGACACGGGCGACGAGGGCCAAGCCTTGGCGCTGGGCTTTACGCCCTCGGCCACGCAATTCCTCAGCTTTACGGCGGGCGGCTTCCCGGAAGATGGCGACGACCTGCAAGTGATGGTCGCCCAAAGCACCGCCGAGCGCGAAGGTTGGGAAGTCGGGGATGTGGTTATGCTGGGCAGCACAATCGAAGATGGACGGCAAGCCATGTATGAGCTTTCCGGCATCTTTGACGCGGAGATGTTCGCGGGCGCGGCGGGCGGCGACCTGCCCGAAGACATCATCGGCATGTATTGGCGCGACCTGACCGCCTTTGATGCCGCACAAGTGGAAAGCCGCCCCATCCCCGGCGCCTATCTGCTGTCGTTGGATGGCGCTGACGTAACCGCCGACGATGCCGACGGCTTCATTGATGACCTCAACGAGTTCATGATCGCCAGCGGCATTCCGGTGTTCGCGTTTAACTTCATCTCATTGCAAAACCAGATCGTGGACGCCTTCACCATCTTTCAGGTGATCTTGCAGGCCGTCGCCTTGCTCATCGCCCTGGTGGGCGCGCTGGGCCTGCTGACGACGCTCTCGATGAGCGTGTACGAACGCCAGAAAGAAATCGGCGTCATGCGCAGTATCGGCGCGGGTTCGTCCACCGTGGCCATGCAGTTTTTGACCGAAGGCTTGGTCGTGGGCGTCATCGCCTGGGTCGTGGGCCTGCCGCTGATGATCTTCATCCAATGGGCGATTCTAAATCTGCTGGAATTTGATGAGACGTTCCCCCTGGAATTTTCGCCGGTCGCGGCTGTAGTGGGCCTGGTGGGCATGCTCATCATTACGACCATTGCCAGCCTGTGGCCGTCCATTTCGGCAGCCCGCAAGACCGTTTCCGAAATCCTGCGCTATCAATAGGCGCAAATATACATGCTACACCGGGGGAGGGGCACCGCTCGTCCCCCATAACCAAGGAGAAAACGATATGAGCAATGGCGATAGCAAACCGCTAATCTCGCTGGAAAATGTGTATAAGATCTACAAGACCAAAGCCGGTCCGCTCCAAGCCCTGAAGGGCGTAGACTTCCAGGTGGGCAAAGGCGAATTTGTGGCCATCGTTGGCCCGTCTGGCAGTGGCAAGAGTACCCTCATCAACATGATTACCGGCATCGACCGCCCGACCGAAGGCGAGGTCTTCGTCGCGGGCCAACGCCTGACCAACATGAGCGAAAACGACGTGGCCAAATGGCGCGGGCGGAATGTGGGCGTGGTGTTCCAGTTTTTTCAACTGCTGCCCACGCTGACCGTGCTAGAGAACGTCATGATGCCTATGCACTATTGCAATACCTACACCGGCCAACGCAAAGAACGCGCCATGGAACTGCTAGAGCGCGTCGATCTGCCGGATGTGGCCAATAAATACCCCAGCCAGATTTCCGGCGGGCAGCAACAACGCGCGGCCATCGCACGCGCGCTGGCCAATGATCCCTCGGTCATCGTGGGGGATGAGCCGACCGGCAACCTCGATACGCTCTCGGCGGCGCTGATGTTCGCGCTGTTCGAAGAACTCATCGAGATGGGGCGCACAGTCGTCATGGTGACGCACGACCGCGAATTGGCCGGGCAGGTGCCGCGCGTGGAAGAAGTGCGCGATGGCCAACTCGTGACCGCCGACCAGGTGGATGCTCGCCTAGTGAGCCGCCAACCCGCAAGCTAGGCACGTTTCATATTGCTCGGAAATGAGTGCATTTAACAAGGGGCTTAAGCCCCTTGTTAGCTCGTGTCGCATAGATAAAATAGATAGGGGAACAGAGACATCGGTTTTGCCAAAACCCTCGGGGGATAGTACGATACCTGAAACCCAGCAGAGAGGTCAATCATGTTCGGTCACCACACCATACAACGCGCTTTGGGGGCGTGTATGGCCCTATTAATCGGCATCGTCGGATGTACGGCGGGCGAGGTCGCCGTAACCCCCACGCCCGCCGACCTGCCGACCATGCAAATCGAGGTGGATGACGTTAGCCTGCGGCCTTCGATCACGCCGTTCCTGACGGATGAACCCACGCCGACCGGCACAGCGGTACCCTTAAATCTGCCTACCTCTCAGCCGCCGCCGACGTCGATACCCCCCACCGACCTACCGCCACCGACCAACCCACCACCGCCGACCAATCCGCCCCCCACCCAAGCACCGACCGAGGTGGTGCAATTGCCGCCCTCGCCCGACCCCAACGCCGAGCAATCTGTGCAGGTCATCACCACTTCGGTGGGCCAGCCCCCGCCCAGCAATCCGAATCCGCCCCCGGCGCAGAATAATGCCCCAGCCGCACCCCCGGCGCAGAAT
Organism: Anaerolineae bacterium; assembly: GCA_034437075.1. Lineage (GTDB taxonomy): Bacteria > Chloroflexota > Anaerolineae > Aggregatilineales > J027 > DAOTVD01. The sequence continues at coordinate 10,303 of DAOTVD010000162.1, read as the reverse complement.
AATGCCCCAGCCGCCGAGGAGGTCGCGCAAGCGGGCGGTGCGCCCGTGCAAGAAGCGCAAAATCTAAATTTTGAGGGCGGCCAACAACAACAAGGCGCCGTCGAGATCAACGTCCCGGCGGGCTGGCAAGCCTGGTGGCGCGCGGGGCTCGTCGATTGCAGCATTTATCAAGCCCTGGGGGCGGCAGCTTGCCCGCGCGATAGCGACCCAGAAGCGAGCTATAAACGCCCCGAATTTACGTTGATCTCTGGCAATGACGCCGCCTTTACGACGCGCGTGCAGGGCGGGGGCCAGGCGGCGCGCTTCTTCTGCACCTTTGCGGTCTGTTGGGCGGGCTATTACCAGCAGGTGCAGGTCACGCCCGGCGCGACGTATATCTTTTCGGGGTCGGCTTTTGCCTGGTGCGCCCCAGAAGGCTATGCCATCAACCAGAGTAAGCTCGACACGCGCGACGACCAACTTAATTGTGAAGTCGCGCTGGGCATCGACCCCACCGGCGGCACCAATCCCTATAGCGGCAATATCGTTTGGGCTGGCGCAAATTATTACGATAGCTACGGCTTTTTGCAGACGCCGCCCGTCACGGCTACAGGCAACACCATGACGATCTTTATGCGCGGGCGGTCGTTGTGGGGCTTCCGCCATACCGATTTTCACTTTGATGGCTTAGAATTTAGACAACAATAATCGGTGGCCTAAACCTTATCAACGAGCATTTGCCATGTCTACTGCCCCCTTGAAACCGCTTTCGCCAGATGCCGAAGCCACTTGGCTGAGCCAACTACGCCAAGAAAGTGCCTATGGCCTGGTCGCAGATGGTAACCGCGCTTGGCTGATCTTGCAGCCCGAGTTATTTTACGAGCAACGACACCGCTTGCTCAAAGGGCAGTTAATCCTAGGGCGTATGGATACGAGCCCAGAATATTCCGTGCTGCGCCTCAGTTGGCACAATATCGCCAATATGGGGGTTTCGCGCTACCATGCCGCGCTCGTGCCGCTGGAATCGGGCGTGGGGATTCATGACCTGGGCTCCACAAATGGCACCTACGTCAACGGCCATCGCCTGGCCACGGGCCTGATGCAAACGCTCGCACATCACGACACCATCCAACTAAGCCAAATGAGCTTGTATGTGCACCTCATCCCGCGCGAGCGGGTCATCCAACAGGCTTATAACAATCTGCTGGGGTTGTTCGCCCCCGTCATCGCCCAAGGAATCGACGCGCTCGGGCTGTCTGCCGAAGGCTTGTACGTCTTAGCGCGGCGCCTGCCGAATGATTTGCACATCCAGCAGCAAGTGCTAGAAGTCTGCCAAACGTTCAGGCCGCCCATTTCTCTGGAAGATATTCACCTGGCCATTAACGATGTGCTCAGCGAAGAACCGCATTACCACACCGACCATCTTGTAGTCGAGCACATAAGCCCCGACGACGCGACCATCCCCCAGCGCGATGCATCCATGCAGCAAGCCCTGCACAAGGCCGAGCTCGAACTCACGCAGCGCGTGGTGGCCGCGCCCTTGGGCAAAGAGGCCAGTTACACCTATGCGCAACTCCTCGACAGCCTAGACGACTACAGCGCACGGGCCGAAGCCCAACTTCAACATTATCTGGAACAAGCGGCTTTGCTGCACGACCCCGACGAACGCCAGCAGGCGTTCAATCGTATATCCGCCTTGCTGCTCCAGTTGCGCCAATGGCGCAGCGATTTATAAGCCGCGCGCCTCGGCACGCCGCCGGGTTAATTCCGGCAAAATCAACAGCGAGATAAGGCCGTTGAGCACCACAATGACCGTGCTGCCTTCGTGGCCGAGCACGCCGAGGGGCAAGGGCAAATCAATCAACAACGCGCCCAACACCAACATCACGATCACCACTAGCGAAAAGATGATATTCTGCCACACGACCCGCCGCGCTTTTTGGCTGAGCGCTATCGCGCGCGTGAGAAGCGGCAGCTTGTCCGCCATCAAGACCAAATCGGCGGTTTCGAGCGCGACATCCGTCCCGGCGGCACCCATCGCGATGCCGACATCCGCCGTGGCCAGCGCGGGCGCATCATTCACGCCATCCCCCACCATGGCCACCGGGCCTACATCCGCTTGCAGGGCTTGCAATGCCGTCACTTTCTCGCCAGGCATCAGGCCCGCATGCACGCGCGTAATGCCCGCCTGCGCGGCGATAGCCCCCGCCACACGCGGATTATCCCCCGTGAGCATCGCGACTTCGATGCCCCGCGCGCGCAGGTCGCGCACCACGGCGGGCGCTTCAGCGCGTAGTTTGTCCGCCAGGGCCACTAAGCCCATCCAATCGCTATTCTCGCGCGTGCCAAAATCGCATTCGCCGCAGCCTTCGCAATGACCTTCGCGCACGACGCCGATCACCGATGTGCCGTTCGCTTCCAGGCGATCATACGCCGCTTGCAACTTGGGCGGAATGGCCGCGTGATGATCGCGCAGATAGGCCAAACTGCCGACGTACACGGTCGCGCCTTCGTATTGGCCGACAACACCCTGCCCGGTTTCGGCCTGAAAATTGCTAATCGGGCTCAGCCCCAGCCCGCGCTGTTCGGCTTCGCGCACGACTGCCTTGGCCAGCGGGTGCTCGCTGCGGTCTTCGAGGCTGGCCGCTACGCGCAGCAGATCATCCTCGCCCATCTCGCAACACGAAAACACCTCCACGACTTCGGGCTTGCCATAGGTCAGCGTTCCGGTTTTGTCAAACGCCACAGCCTTAATCGCCGCCATGCCTTCCAGATACGCACCGCCCTTAAAGAGCATCCCACCGCGCGCTGCCGCCGCAATGGCCGAGATAAACGCCGCCGGGACGCTAATCACCAACGCGCAGGGGCTCGCCACGGTCATCAATACCATCGCGCGGTAGAAATTATCTTGAAAATCGACGCCCAGCAGCAAGGGCGGCACCACGATAAACAGCAGAATCGCGAGAATGATGCCGCTCGCGTAGACTTGCTCGAAGCGATCCAAAAAACGTTCGGTGGGCGCCTGATTTTCCTGGGCATCTTCCACCAACTGGATAATGCGCGCCAGGGTATTGTCGCTAGCGGTCTTGGTCGCGCGGATGTCCAGCGCGCCTTGCTTATTCAACGTCCCCGCGAAGACCTGATCGCCCGGCACCTTATCCACGGGTGTTGATTCGCCCGTGATGGGCGCTTCATCCACCGCCGAGGCCCCGGCTAGCACGATCCCATCCACGGGCAAGCGCTCGCCGGGCTCGATGAGGATAACATCACCGACTTGAATCTCATGGAATTTGCGAATTTGCGTCCCGTCGGCGGTTTTCACGCGCGCTTCTTCGGGATACAAGCTGAATAGGCTCTGAATCGCGTTGCGGCTCCGTCCGATGGCGTATTCTTGCAACACGTTGCTCAGGCTGAACAGAAAGAGCAAGATGGCGCCCTCGTGCCATGCGCCGACACTGGCCGCGCCCAGCGCCGCCAAGATCATCAGCAGATCAACATCCAGCTTGCGTTCAACAAACAAGCTATGCAAGGCCGTTTGCAGGCCATAGAACCCGCCCGCCAGATACGCGACCAGGCCAAAAGCTGCATCCAACCCGGCAGGCGCGCCGAGCGCACCCCCAATAAACGATGCAGCAATCGCCAGCCCGGTGACGGCCACTAAACGCGGCTCTAGCCAATCTTGGGTGAGCCATTCTGGCGGTGCGTCCGGCGGTTCGATATGCGTGTGGCGTTGCGCAAAGCTTGTGCTCAAAATGTGTGTTTTCTAGCTCTTGAACATGGTTTATTTCTATTTTAACACAGGTTAATTTTTGCTGTCTAGCGGCCCTGGCTCGGGTTGAGGGGGGCCATCGCATCAGTAGTTATTCAGCGATCCACGCGAGATGAACCACTCAGGGGCTTTTGATTATTCCGCATTGTAACTACTCAGCCCTCACCCCAACCCCTCTCCCAAACGGGCTTTCAGCCCTGGGAGAGGGACAAAAAGTGTCGGTTTCGGGTCGTTTTCCCCCTCTACCAGCCGCAAAGCGGCGTTTGGGAGAGGGGGATTAAGGGGGTGAGGGGGAAGAATTGGCATAGCCTGAGCAGTTACGAAATCGGCATCATTTAAAACTTGGAAAAGCCTAATCGGATAACCACACATTACCCTAACAAGGGGCTTAAGCCCCTTGTTAAATTTCAATTTTTAAGGAATATCGAGGACGAGCCAACCCGGTTGCAGCCCGCGCTGCAAAGCTACGCTTGCCGCCACTGGATGGCCCGCTTTACGGAGATTAATCTCCGGCGGGCTGAGACATCGCTTGCTGCCGAGCCTGCGCAATGGACGCGGGCTGCCAACCGCTGGCCTCGCGGCGCGTGATCTCAGCCAACGCCTCCAACCAGGTAGGGTTATCGTTGAGGCAAGGCGCCAAGCTGAAGCGCGCCGGGTCGCCGCCCGCTTCCTCGAAGGCTTCGCGCGCTTCGTTGCCAATCTCATCCACGGTTTCTAAGCAATCGGCAGTGAAGCCAGGGCAAGCGACCAACACATCGTGCACACCATGGGCGGGCAGGTCTTCGATGGTGGCTTCGGTATCCGGCTCTAACCATTTTTCGGGGCCAAACTGCGATTGAAAGGTCATGCGCCACTGATCATCCGCCAGGCCGAGCGCTTCGCCCAATAATTGCGCTGTGACAGTGCATTGCTCGGGGTAGGGGTCGCCCGTGCGGGCATACCGCTTGGGGATGCCATGGAACGAGAACACATATTGTTCCGGCGGCTGGGCCATGCCCACGCGCGCCGTTTCGATTTGCTCGGCCAAGGCCGCAATATAACCGGGATGGTCGTAATAGGGCGGCACAAAGCGCAGGGTCGGCACGAAGCGTTTACGCTCGTGGAACCAAGGACACCGCCGCCCAGCAGCGGCTTTATACACCGCATCATAGACGGATGCCGTCGTGGTCGATGAATATTGCGGGTACATCGGCAAGACGATGATGCGGTCGATGCCTTCGGCTTCTAGGCGATCAAGCGCCGCGCGGATACTCGGCTGGCCGTAGGTCATCCCCAGCACCACGCGATAGCCTTCGCCCAGGCGGTCTTGCAGCCCGGCGACTTGCTTCTGAGAATACACCAACAAGGGCGAACCCTCGTCCAGCCAGATGCGTTTGTAGAGCGCCGCCGACTTACGCGGGCGCACGCGCAGGATGATTCCGCGTAGAATAGGCTGCCACAGCAGCGGATGGTAATCTATAATCCGCATATCGGAAAGGAACTCGCGTAAATAGGGGCGCACGGCCTGGGGGGTGGGTTCGTCGGGCGTGCCAAGTTGGGCCAGCAATACGCCTATCGGCGCCGGATCGGGTTTCATGAAGTGCGTCCTTGTCAATCCATAGATAGAATAGGGTCGATTGTATAATAGCGGGGCAAGCCAGCCCCCAACAAGTGACAATCCTCTGGAATGCAGTGACCATTGATAAGCTAGCCATCCTATGCTCATCAATCTCCCGTGCCAAAGGTCACAAAAGCGGTTTTATGAACCAGGGTTTCCATATAATGTAGATATATCGGGCTGCCAATATAGCATGGAAATGGTAAGGATAGGACATGATCAGCCGCCCAACCCAGCAAGACTTTTTCATACATAGCCGCGATTTCGAACCCGCGTACATGCGATTGTATCGCCGTGGCACATTACAAGCACGCGCCGAAAGCGCCATCCAGGCCCTGGAGAATTGCGAGTTGTGCCCCCGTAACTGCGAATCGCGCCGCGCGAAAGAGGAAAGCGGCGTGTGTGAAATGGGCCGCTATGCCGAAGTCGCCAGCTTTGGCGCGCATCATGGCGAAGAAGCCCCGCTCAGCGGTTGGCGCGGTAGCGGCACGATCTTCTTTGCGCAGTGCAATCTGCGCTGTGTGTTCTGCCAGAACTATGAGGTCAGCCATTTTCACACGCGCCACGAGGTAATCCCCGAAACTCTGGCCGATATGATGCTGGATGTCCAACTGATGGGCTGCCACAACGTGAATCTGGTCTCGCCAGGGCATGTGGTGCCGCAAATCTTGGAAGCGCTGGTTATCGCTATCGAGAAGGGGCTGCGCCTGCCGCTGGTGTACAACACCTCGGGCTATGACGCGCTGCGGACGCTCAAGCTGCTGAATGGCGTGGTCGATATTTATATGCCAGATTTCAAGTTCTGGAATGCCGAGCAATCGCGCAAATATTTACGCGCGGCGGATTATCCGCAGGTGACGCGCACGGCCATTCGCGAAATGTATCGCCAGGTTGGCGACCTGAAGCTAGACGAAAACCATATCGCGCGGCACGGGCTTATCGTGCGGCATTTGGTGATGCCTGGCGAACTGGCCGACACGGGCGAAATCCTGCACCATCTTGCGCAGAACGTCTCCCCCAATACCTATGTCAACCTCATGGATCAGTATTATCCGGCGGGCAAGGTGGACGAGGATCATTACGAAAACCTGAACCGCCGCATCACGCCCGAAGAATACGAACGGGCGCTCAAGATCGCTCAGGCGGCGGGGCTGTGGCGCATCCACGACCACGAACACAGCCCGCAATAGGCGCTAGAAGTACGAAAATGAGGTCGGGTCCTGCTCGGTGAGGCGCTGTTCCAGGCGATGAATATGCTTGCGCGCCTGGTCTAGCTGTTGGTTGGTAAACATCACATAGCGCGACAACGAATAGGACAGAATCTCGTAGAGCTTCAGGGCGAGTTCGGGGTCTTCGAGCTTTAATTCTTCCAAGCGGTTGCGCGTCAGCAGCAGGCAGTCCATCTCGGTTTCGGCGACGACGGTCGCGGAATGGGGTTGGCCCAGCAAGAGCGAGATTTCCCCCATTGTTTGGCTCGGGCCGAGGGTCGCGACTTCGATCTGCTGGCCTTCTAAATCCCGCCGATAGACTTTCGCCGTACCTTCCAGAATCAAATACATACCGGTTGAGGGTTCGTTGACCAGTACCAAGGGCTCGCCCGCTGCGTAATTGCGCGGGATGCCAGCGCGTTTGAAGCCATCTACAATGTCTGTGCTGAGCATAGGCGTTCCTGTGCCACATCATTTGTATGTATTCTAACGAAAATGGTTCATCTGTGGGACGAAAGTTAGGACTTCCTAACGTGCGCCGCCGAATGGCCCAACCCGCCAATGGTAGTGTATTTTTTCGGTTGAAATCGCTTACGCTCTCACAGATTATAAAATCAACAAGGGGTTTTAATGCCTTGTGTTGCTCATATTGCCCATGTCTAAGGCTTTTCCAAGTATTTAACTATGCCGCTTGCTTTTGTCGAAAAGGATACCGGCTTGATTTTACCCCCCTCTAGCTCCCCCCGAATTCGGGGGGAGAACTTACTCGTGCGCATAATAGCCCCTCCCTGAATTCGGGGAGGGGCTGGGGAGGGGTAATTATTTTTCTGGAAAAGCCTAAGGGGCTGAGTATAATAACTCATATACACAAGGAAGCGCTCCTGGGGGAATATCATGACGACGGATATTTCAACCGAGTTCGCTACACAACCCCCGCCAATATCCATTACCAACCCCGGCCAGAGGCATGTTAAAATAAAAACGCGGACGACCTAACAGCATAAACAGGAGAAACCATGAGCGCTTATACATTTTCTGACACAGAAGCCGATACCCTCAAACAAGTTGCTGAGCGCTACGCCAAAAACGAGGCGCAAATGGACGAAGACACCAAAAACGCAATTGATAAGGTGATGAAAGATGCCAGCGCGCTCGACCTAGACAACCTAGAACGACTTGGCCTGAAATCGCTGATTGACATCACGCTGGCCATCGAAGAAGCGGGCGCCGAAGGTATGGACTTTGACAAAGATAATCTGCAAAACATCGCCAAAAAGCTAGAAACCGCTTAACCCGTACGATGCGACACCCGCCTGCCCCCCATATTACAATCGTGCCGATGCGCGCCGAACACGCCGAGGCGCTCGCGGCCTTGCAACCGCTTATCTTCCCAACCCTAGACCCCAACCAACTCTTTTATGCCGAACACTATCGCCACCACCTGGCGCTGTTCCCCGAAGGGCAGTTCGTCGCCTTAGCGGGGGCGCAAGTCGTCGGGCAGACCAGCACCATTCGCCAAACTATCGACTGGGCGCACCCGGCCCACCGTTTTGACGATCTGCTGCAAGAGGGCTGGCTGAACAGCCACCAACCAGACGGCGACTGGCTCTATGGCATGGACATCGGCGTGCATCCGGCTTATCGGCGGCAGGGTATCGCCCGGAAACTGTACCAGGCGCGGCATGACCTCGTGCGGCGCTTGGGTTTACGCGGCCAAGTCGCGGGCGCGATGCTCTCGGGCTATGGGGCGCGCCAACACATGATGCCCGCCGAGGATTATGTGCGCGCCGTGCAAGCCGGGGAGTTAACCGACCCTACGCTTAGCGCGCAATTGCGGCTGGGGTTTCGGGTGCATAGCCTGCTGCCCGATTATCTGAACGACCCCGCTTGCGCGGATTACGGCGCGCTCATCGTGCTGCCAACCGAGCAAGACCTCGCGCCCTAAGCCGCCTTGGCATCTGATATTTGGCATAAATAAAATAACCTGGCCACATTAAACAAGGCAATCGCATCGGTATCTATGCAGCGATTGCTGCAAAATTGCTGATCCAAGCGCCATTTCACCCGAAAATTGGCTTTTAACAAGGGGATTAATCTCATGTTAGGTAAACGTGTGGTTATCCGATTAAATATGGAACAATCAAAAGCCCCTTGTTAGCATGTAGTGCCTGAATCACTCAATAGATACAATTTTTGTAACTACTCAGCCCTCACCCCAACCCCTCTCCCAAACGGGCTTTCAGCCCTGGGAGAGGGGCAAAAAGTGTCGGTTTCGGGTCGGTTTCCCCCTCTACCAGCCGCAAAGCGGCGTTTGGGAGAGGGGGATTAAGGGGGTGAGGGGGAAGAATTGGCATAGCCTGAGCAGTTACCAATTTTTGGTATTCAAAGCCTCAAAAAAATCAAGCGGGCTAAGCCCCGCCCGCCCGGCTGATCTCGATCTTGCCGACGTTGTTGGAAATAATCAAACGGCCTGCCGGCGCGCCATCGCCATACAACCCGGTTAGGCGGCGGTTGAGCACGCCGCCCGCTTCGGTGCGCTCGCGCAGGGGTAAATCGACCTGAAGCTGGCCCACATCATTGGTCGCTTCCAGTTCGAAAGATGAGCCAGCTTCGATTTCGGCGATGATGCGCCCGGCGTTGTTGCTGAGCATATGCGGCCCCGGCCCACTGATGCCCCCGCGAAAGCGAATCTCGCCCGCGTTGCTGCTCAGCACGAGCGCCTGCGCGATATGCACATCCTGCACGATGAGTTGCCCCGCGTTGACGGTGGCCCGCAAATCCAGGTCGCGCGGCGCTGTGATGTCCATATCCAAGATCAAGCCTTTAACCGAGCGCCCCAGTTGGCGCTCTAGCGCGCCATAATCCACATCAATGCTGTAATGGCGCTGGGCCACGCGCTGCAAGAACGGCCAAGCCGCCTGTAAGGTGTCGATCTCGCTATCGGTCAGGTTCATGCCCCGAAAGGTGACATTCAGCCCAAGTTCGTTGGAAGGGGTGCCAAAGACCCGCACGCGCCCCACGGGGCTATAAATTTCTAGGCGTAAAGCGGCCATATTACCCTCGTTTCAGGTGTTGGTTGCGGTCATCTATTCGTTTTTACGTCCGAGGCGGCATTTTGGTTTAATTCTGAGGGCACGACCACGGGCAACGCGATGCAAAAGATACTGCCCAGGCCAAGCTCGCTGGTGACGCTAATGGCGCCGTGATGCGAATGGACGATCTCGCGCGCGATGCTCAGGCCCAAGCCTGTGCCCAGGCCCGCATCATCGCTCACGCGGAAGAAGGGCTCGAAGATATGCTGCGTTTGGTGCGGTTCGATGCCAATGCCGTTGTCTTGCACACGGACGATAGCATAGGCGCGGTCTATGGTTAGCACTTCTACACGCACCCAGCCCCCCGCGTTCGCGTTTGTGTAGCTGATGGCGTTGGTAATCAGATTGGTGATGACCTGCTGAATCCGTTGCGCGTCAATCGGGATGCTCAGTTCGCCCGGGTGGGCGCTCAGGCCCAACCAAATGCCTTTCTGCTCGGCTTCGGCGCGCTGTACCCGCACGATATCTTCCACCAAGGCATATAAATTGACGGCCTCGCGCGTTAGGCGCAACGCGCCGCGCTCGTAGCGCGAGATGTCCAACAAATCGGTCACCAGCGCGATCATGGCTTCGGTGACGCTTTCTACCACCGCCAGATGCTCTTGGATTTTCTCGGGGCGGCGTTTCATCAGGTACAACCGGGTCTTGATATTGGTTA
>DAOTVD010000161.1:0-2449 GCA_034437075.1 Anaerolineae bacterium | reverse complement strand
CGATCCATGAGCAGATGCGCTATACCCTGCCCACCAGTTTGCGCAATTGGGCTAAGACGCTCTTGGATGGACTGCTGGAACCGCTAGGTCGATTGCTGGGCGCGGCCTTGCTGATTTTACTGATTGTCGGAGAAGTCTCGGCGGGGGTTTTGTTTCTGGTCGTGGCGGGCGTGTTGGTGGTGCTGTTGTGGGCCCAGCATCAGGCGGGGCGCTTGTATACCCAACATCTGAACGTGGCCTTGGCAGAGCGCGAATATGGTTTGCTGCGCAAGTCGTTACGCGAACGCCTGACGGCTTATCATGATATTGAAGCGGAGCTTGTACAGCGCCTGGCCCACATCGCGCCCGACGACCCCGAAGTGCTGCTGATGGGCGAAGCGCTCTCACAAAATAGTACCCATCGTGGGTTTGTAGCCCTGACCACCACGTGGGAGCGCCTCACGCCGGCCTTGCAGGCCGAAGTCCTCTTGCTTTTGGCCCAAGGCTGGCCCGAAGAACACCAGAGCGGGCGACTTGCTGACTTGCTCGATGCCGCTCTGGCCAGCGATACGCCCGCTTTGCAGGCTACGGCTCTGCGGATTATGCGCTTTTATCCGGCGTTGTTGGATGATTACCGCGTGGCGGAATTTTTGCTCTCACCCCATGTCAGCGTCAGCATCGCCGCTGCTCGGATTCTGCTCCAACATCCGGCGGCAGGGCTCTCTGCTGCTGCGCAAGCACACTTGCGCTGGCTATCGCGCGGGAGCGATCCGCGCGCCAGGGCGCAAGCCGTAGAAGCGCTGGTGCAGGGTGGCCTGAATCGTTTTGGCGAGCGCGTCATCGCCGTGGACACGGCCCATTACCTGGCGGATGAATCCGCGCATGTGCGCATGAGCACCCTACCAGCGGCTACGCAGCGCGAATGGGTCTATGCGACGGGGGATATCAGCGGCGTCGTGCGCAATGCCGCGCTTGCCCATCTGCGCACCGTGCCCCGTGCGGCAACGCGGCGCCTGCTCGATGCGATTTATGAGACCGTGCCACAAACGCTTCCGCAGGATTTTCAGTTCGCAACGACCATCCGCTATTGGCATTATATGGGCGCTCTAGGCGCAGTCAATCGCGCTTTGGTGCGCGGTCTCTTGCCCGATGTCTTGCCGCGTGGCTTGCACCAACTGGATCGTTTTTCTGGTTTGATACGCACCCTGAATAGCCTGGAACGCCCGGCCTTACAATCGCTGATGATCCAGTTACAAGTCGAGCGCGCCGAACTCCTACGCGCGATGATGCACACCATTGGGGCTGTGCACGGCGAGACGCACGTTCGCACCCTGACGCGCAGCATTCAAGACGGCTCGCCCGCCGTTGCCGCATCCGCCCGGGATGACCTGGCGCGCTTAATCTCGCCAGCCGCCGCCACCGCCTTATGCACAGTGCTCAATAGCCCGCACCACGCGACACCGACCCTCATCGGGGATGCGGAATGGGGCATCACGACACCCGCCCAGGCGGCAGGTGTGTTGCTCAATCAAAATGATTTATGGTGGGGGATGCTCTCGCTATTTGCATTATCGAGCTTGCCGCGCCGCCAATTTGACGATCTGTGCCCGGCGGCGGATGTGCAAGCCGTCCTGGAACGCGGGCGCCGTAGCGCTTTAGATGCCATTCGCGATGGCGCGCGGCTGCTGCGCGAGGCCTTGTACGACCATCCCTCATCCCCAGCCCTGAACTTACCTGCCCCAGCCCTGAACATACCTGCTGGAATCACTGAACAAGCTCAGGCCGAAGCCGAGAAAGGACGCCATATGTTATCCGTCATTGAACGCATGTTATTTTTGCGCCAGGTGGCTTTTTTCGAAAGCCTGCGCCTCGACCAATTGCGCACATTGGGTAAAATCTGCCAAGAAATGAGCCTCAACGCGGGCGAGCACGTCTTGCGCAAAGGGGAAGCCAGCGATAGCCTTTATATTGTGGTGGAAGGCGAAGTGAATATCACCGACCCAGACCGGCCCAACATCCAACGCCGCCGCCAAGCCGGGGATATGTTGGGCGAAATCAGCCTATTTGATGGCGGGCTACACGCGGCGGACGCTATGGCGACGGCGCCGACCTTGTTGTTGGTGATCCACCGCACAGCCTTGGACGATGCCATCGGGGATGACCCGGGCATCGCGCTGAATATGCTGCGTACCCTGGCGCATTTGTTGCGCAAACAGGATTTAGGAGAGGATGCCTTGCCGCTCAGTTTCCGAGAGTTGACGGATAATGTCGTCATTCAAAATGACAAAATCGATGCCACCCCAACCTAAAGCCCGCACGCTCTCGCCTTTGCAACGAGGCGCGTTGAAGCTCGTCAAGCGAGATTATCCCCGCGCCTTAAAAGCCTTGGAGCAAGCCTATGGTTCATCCAACTGGCTGGTGCGTGATGGGGTTGTCCTGGGTTTGGGGGATATGCTAGACCCAGATGTTG
>DAOTVD010000160.1:0-17204 GCA_034437075.1 Anaerolineae bacterium | reverse complement strand
GGCGATCATGTCATCGCGGGCGATGATGTTTACGGCGGTACGTATCGCCTGTTTGAACAGGTCATCGCGCGCTATGGTATCGCTTTTTCTTGGGTGAATCTGGCCGATTTGGATGCGGTGCGCGCGGCTTTGCGTCCCGAAACCCGCTTGATTTGGCTGGAAACGCCGACCAACCCGGCGATGCGCTTGGCCGACATCGCCGCGATTCGCGACCTGGCGCCGGATGCGGTGCGCGTGGCCGTGGATAACACCTTCGCGAGCCCCGCCTTGCAGCAGCCGCTCGCCCTGGGAGCCGATATCGTCATGCATAGCACGACCAAATATCTGGGCGGGCATAGTGACGTGGTCGGCGGCGCGCTGATCCTCAAGGATGAAAGCCTGTACACCGATTTGAAGTTTCTACAAAATGCCGTCGGTGCCGTGCCCGGCCCTATGGATTGTTTTTTGACTTTGCGCGGCCTGAAGACGCTGGCGCTGCGCATGGCTCGCCACAGCGAAAACGCGCGCGCTATCGCCGCAATGCTGGCCGAGCATCCGCGCGTGGCCCGCGTGTTGTATCCTGGCCTACCGAGTCATCCTCAGCATGCGTTGGCTAAACAGCAAATGCGTGATTTTGGCGGGATGATTAGCTTTATCCTGGCTGGAACCGAAGACGAGGCGCGCGAGGTCGTGCGTCATACGCAGATTTTCGCCCTGGCCGAAAGCCTGGGCGGCGTGGAAAGCCTCATCGAGCATCCGGCCAGCATGACACACCTGAGCACCTCGCAGAGTGACATTGCCACCGACCCGGCACTCATCCGCCTGAGTGTAGGCATCGAACATATTGATGATTTGCTCGCGGATATTCAAACCGCTTTAGACCACACTTAACTTAAAGGAGATTAACCCATATGCGCCGCTTGATTGCTGTGCTGTGTTGCCTGATGATCCTTGCTCTCGGCGGCGCGCTGCCGAGTGTTACCGCCCAAAATGCGCCAGAAGCCATTAATGATGCCTTGGCCGCCATCAGCCAACGAGTGGGTGAGCCCGTGGCGCTCAGCGATTTATCCAATTGGCGCTGGACGGAGCAAACCTATAATGACAACGCGCTGGGGTGCCCAGGCCGCGCGGGCGGCGAAGGGCGTTTCGTGCGCGGCTATGCCTTCACATTGGTCTATCGCGGGGTAACGTTCGATTACCGCGCCTCGGTGGATGGCAGTATCTCGTTTTTGTGCAATGAGCCGGACTTAAGCGCGCTGCAAGCTCCCCAAGCCACAACCCCACCGCCGACAAGCCCGCCAACCACCAATAACGCGCCCGCTAATCCGACGACAGCCTCCAGCAGCGGGGAGTTCCCCTGCCCAAATGCCGCCTTGGGGGATGTGCCTTCACGCTTGCGGGCCGGGATGGCGGCCACGTTTACAGGTGATACGGCGTTAAGCATCCGCACCGAGCCGAGCCGCACCGCCGCCACCGCTGGGGCGATCCAGCCTGGCGCGAGCCTGACGATCACAGGCGGCCCCGCCTGTGGCCCGACCTTCACCTGGTGGCAAATCCAGAGCGGCGGCGTGCAGGGCTGGCTGGCGGAAGTCGCGCCGGATGGCGGTTACTGGCTGCAACCAAACAGCGCTGGAGTTAGCGCATCCTCTGAAAACGCATCGCTCACTGGGACGACCATCACCGTCGAAAACGCGCCGCGCCTGGCTGAATTAGCGTCAGAAGATGCACCAGATGGGGCTTTTGATTTGCTGGTGGCTTCGCCCAGCGAACCATCCCAAACTGAAGTATTGTTGGTCGGTCAGCAATCCATCGTGGGCTATGCGGTTGAGCAAACCCCAACCGTGGTTGTTGAACCCATTACACCGGAGAACGGCGGCGCGTTTTTGGCGGCGGCCATACAGCCTGATGCGCTCGGTTTTTTCGCGCTGGAAAACACGCCCCAGGGCTTAGGCTTCGGCAGTTATTCGCTGACCAATGGCCCCGGTAGCGGCGGATCGCTCGACATCCCACCTTATACTGGGGGCTTCGAATGGTTGCCCGGCCTCGCCCTAATGGCTATCGGTACGGATGAGGGAATTGTGTTGTACGATCTCGGTTCGGGGGCTATCGTGGCCGATATTCCGCTGGAAACAGCGCCTTTGCGGTTGGCGACGAATGCGGCGAATGATGTGTTGGCGGTGCAAGATGCCCAGGGTGGCACGGCGGTGACGCTCGTTGATGCGGGCACGCGCGCCATTGTCGGCACGTTGCCCGCGCCGGAAGGCATCGACGCCGCCCCCGTGGCAAACCTCGCCTTTAGCCCAGATGGGTCGATACTCGCGGTCGCCTATGGTTTGGATGTGGTGCTCTGGGAAGTCGCGACGGCAGAAGTTCAGACCATCATCCAGGGCGCCGAGGCGCAGGGGCTCGTGCGCGACCTGGCCTTTAATCCCCAGGGCGATATCCTAGCCACGACAAGCAGTCAGGGCGAGGATACCCTATCCCTGAGCTTATGGGCGGCCTCGGATGGCGGGCTGCTGGTGCAAACCAGTTTATCTGCGCTTGGCCAACGGGTTGCCTTTAGCCCGGATGGGGCTTTTCTCTATTTGTTGACGGATGACAGCATATGGCGCGTGTGGGGTGCCCGCTAGAGCCACCATTGACAGCCCCCGCGCGGGCTTTGTATACTTCCGAGGCTTACAGCCCACATGGAGCGATGGCTGAGTGGTTGAAAGCGGCGGTCTTGAAAACCGTTAAGAGTTTAGGCTCTTCGGGGGTTCGAATCCCTCTCGCTCCGTCAGCCAAGCATCCACCTCGGGGAGGTGCCAGAGTGGACGATTGGGGCTGCCTGCTAAGCAGTTGTGCGCGCAAGCGTACCGCAGGTTCGAATCCTGTCCTCCCCGCCTAGAACCAAGAAGCGCCCTCTCAAATCCGAGGGCGTTTTCGATTCTGAACCCCATCTGCGTTATAATTCGCTGTAGCGGTCGTGTGAATAACGTCATTTAAGATAAAGAAAGGAACGAACACGATGCCGACCATTACCGTAGGCAATAAGACCATAGAGGCCCCCGAAGATAAGCGGCTCGTATTGGCCCTGAAAGACGGAGGGGTCAACATTTTGCATCGCTGTGGCGGCTATGCGCGCTGCACGACTTGCCGCGTCGAATTTGAATCGGGCGAACCCGAACAATATACCGAAGCCGAAAAAGCTCGCCTAGAGTCCGAGCCTGCCTTATGGGGCAAAGTGCGCCTCTCGTGCCAAGTTCTGTGCACCCACGACATGAGCGTTAACCCGGTCATGACCCTGGAAAATTCGGATGTTGATTCGCCCGGCAAACGCCCCGAAGACCATCTGACCCCCGAACCGACCTGGGTCTCGCCCTAGCAGCGAAGCCCATGCCCCGCCCCCGTACCGTTGTTCAATTGCCTGCGGGTTATCAGGAAGTCTATGCCCTGCGTGTAACGCAAGGTTATCGTCTATTGTGGCTCAATATCGTCGCTTTAGGGGTCTTTGTGCTGTGGTTGGGGCTGTGGGGTGGGTATTTGGTGGGCTACCATGCTTTGGGGGCGCCTTTGGTCGTGCCCGGCTTGCCGGATGCACTGCCGCATTGGCTGGGTTGGGCGCTGGTGTTGATGGTCTTGCCGCTGCATGAATGGCTACATGGCTTAGCCATGCGCTATTTCGGGCACCAACCGCGCTATGGCGTCAAGCTGTTGTTGGGCGTGCTCTATGCTACTTCGGATGGGGCGTATTTCTGGCGAGATCAATTTATCCGGGTTGCCCTGGCGCCCTTAGCCTTGATTTCGCTCGTGGGGGCGGGCCTGGCCTTGGTCTTGCCGTTTGGGCTGGCGTATTGGGTTATTATTGCGGTCATCCTCAATGCCACAGGCGCGCTGGGTGATCTGTGGATGGTGCGCGTCGCGCGGCGCTTTGAGCCGCAGGCGCTCATCTTGGATGAAGCCGACGGTATGCGTGTCTTTAGCCCGTCCCTGTGATGCGCTTTAGAACGGGCAACGCCGCGCGCAAGGCTTCTCCTCGGTGGCTGATGCGGTGTTTTTCTTCGGGTGGCAGTTCGGCGGCGGTGCGGCCATCCTCCGTAACGAAGACTGGGTCATACCCAAAGCCATGCGACCCGCGTGGTGCCCGCGCGATGTGCCCCGCTACGCGCCCTTCGACCGTTTGCAGCGGAAAACCCGGCGCGGCAATCGCGATGATGCACACAAAATGCGCGCGCCGTTGGTTATCGGGCACGTTTTCCAGCGCGCTCAGCAGCTTGGTATAGCGATCTTCGTCCGTCTTGGCTTCGGGGGCACCATAGCGCGCCGAGTAAATGCCCGGTGCCCCGCCTAGTGCATCCACCACCAGCCCAGAATCATCTGCCAAAGTCAAAAGACCGCTAGCGGCATGGTATGCACTGGCTTTCAAGCGCGCATTTTCTTCGAAACTGCGGCCTGTTTCCTCGACATCCATATCGGCCAGCCCAGCATCTTGCAACGAAAGCCACTCCACGGGCAGGTCGGCCAGCAATTCGCGATATTCTTGCAGCTTGCCGGGGTTGCCCGTCGCCACGAGTAATTGCATCGCTATTCGACCGTATGCTCGCGCACGCTTAATATCGCGCGTTTAATCGAATCCAGGTTGGTGAATTCGGCGTCAGAATGTTTGACTTCGCCAATCATCAAGCGCAGATGTTTATCGGGCGGCAATTCGTCGATGCGGTCGCGATCTTGCAAAGGATAGAAGAACGCGAGCGATTGTTGCACGCGCGTCTCGATGCGCTCTTGAATAGCAGAGGCGCGCCCTGCATCTGTGATGATGACGAAATCATCCCCGTTAAAATGCCCGATGAAATCTTCGTCGCCATCCAGTTCACGCACCGCGTTGACCATCATCAGCGCGACGGCGCGCAGCACATCATCCGAGGCCACGAAGCCGTATTGCTCGCGAAAGCCATCCAACCCCCCGATGCGCAGAGTCAAGATAGACCATTTGCGCCCGCTATCGAGCAGGTCTTCTAAAAAGGCATCGGTGGCGGAGTCTTCAGCGGCGTTGGTCACGGGGTTGATCAAGCTGGATTGTCGGCTGCGTTGGAGGGCATTACGCACGCGCAAACGCAATTCTTGAATATCAAAAGGCTTGGTGATGTAATCCACCACGCCAAGTTCTAAACCGGCCAGTTTATCGACCCGGTCACGTTTTTCAGTTAAGAAGATGATAGGAATATTGGCCGTCATGCGATTGCTACGGACTTGACGGCAGACTTCATAGCCATCAATATCCGGCAAGCGTATATCGAGCACGATCAAATCGGGGTGGGATTCCGTGCTCAGGCGCACGGCTTCTTCGCCCCAGGCGGCTGTCAAAACTTCGTACCCTTGAACCCGAAAATACGAGTTCAGCATTTCGGCCAGGTCGAGATCATCCTCGACGATCAGAATCTGCGATTTTTCTTCGGCCACCGCTGCCCCCTCACACTCTTACGTTGACGAAAAAATAAACGGTCATAGCATATACTCAACAGGGCTCACATCATATCATGATGCAGCTAGGCATTGTTTCCTATTTTATCATGGCTGGCCGTGATTGAAATCTTTTGGTCAACGCACGGGCCAGAAAGCTCTATTAAGCCCTGGGCCCGAACGGTATAATGACTTGCCTGGATGCGTTCTGCGAGTATTTATGACTCAGTTTTTGCGTTTTTTGTACAGTTTCAGCGTATTGTTGCTTTTGGGCGGTTGTGCTACGAGCGCCGCGCCTACCCCCCGCCCGACTACACCCCCGCCGACCGCATCCGCCGCGCGGGTTGCGGTGGCGTTTCCTGCTGATGGGGGCCTCGTCGGCTTGGGGTTGCCCGTCGTACTTGCCTGGGCAGACGAAGCGCCGTTGGCGGATGATGAACTATATGCGGTGCAGCTAGCGCCTGCCGGGCAATCGTTGCAAGACATCCAGTGGACACGCGGCTATTCCTTTGATGCGTCCGTTCATATCCCAGAACCAGGCCAGTATACCTGGCAAGTCTTGCGCATTGCGCTGGATGATAGCGGCGCGTATGCCGCCACCGTCGCGCAGAGCCACCCGGCAACATTCAATGTCCCGGCTGATGAAGCTGAATTCATCGCCAACTTGAACGTGCCTATCAATCCTGAAGCAACTCAGCCCTGCCCCGCCGAACTCCGCCAGCCGCTTCCCGAAGTCGTAGATTACGAATTGCAGCCCGGCCAAGAAGCCCTGGGCGCGGATGGCGGCGTACGGTTCGTGTACGGTGGGCATGGTTACACGGTGTTTCCACTGCAAACGGCCTGGTATGGGCGCGGCGCATTGCTAGAATGGTGCAATCGGGATGATCCGGTCGGTTTACAGCTTGCCGTTCAGCAAGCGGAATGGTTGGTCGAACAAGCCATCTGGCAGGGGGATGTTGCGTATATACCGTATGGTTACCCCGCCGAAGAATATGGCGCGCCGGCGGGCTGGTGGTCGGGCTTGGCCCATGCCGAGATCATCCATTTTTTAGGCGATATTATGGCGGTCGCGCCAAACCCTACCTACGCGCGCCTGATTACAGGTCTGCTCGCGGGCTATAACGCCGCCATCCCGGATGGTGGCGTCGTCAGCACGCTGGCTCTGCCCGATGGCCCAGCAGAGCTCATTTGGTACGAAGAATATGCCCATCCAGATATTATCAATTCGCATGTGCTCAACGGGCATCTAGCGGCGTTACAATCCCTAGATGCCTATGCCCAGCAATTCCGCGATGCGCGCGTCACGCCGATTGTCGAACGTGGCCTGGCATCTGCCGCGCAGGCGCTATCCGCCTTCGATGGGCAGAGTATCTCGTATTACGCGCTTAACGTGGATGGCTACACGGTTTCATCGAACCGAGAACATTATGCGCATGGCGTGCATATTTCTACCGCCTTATGGGCCTATGCCTACAGCGGCGAAGCCGTCTTTTTAGAATATGCGCTGCGTTGGGCGCACGATACCCGCGTTCCGTATCCCATGACGACTTATCGTAATGCGCTTTCGAGCGATAATCGGCTGGATGCTGTTCTGGCCTCTTTGCCTTCGCGCGGGGGGGTTACCTTCAATACGTCCGATGTGGAGGCGTTAATCTTCGACCTCGGCCAAGAGCGCCTGGTATCCTCGTTGACCTATAGTATTTTAGGCTCGCCCACATGGCCAGAGCGCACGACGTTTCCGAGCGCGGTATCCTTAGCTACTTCGTCCGATGGCCAGCGTTGGCAATCCTTGGCCGAATATGGCAGCATCACGCAGTCTGCCCAAACCTTGCGCCTCGACACCCCCACCTTTACGCGCTATGTCCGCCTGACCTGGGATGCGCTAGACAACCCGGCGGCGAGCTCGGTCATTTTGGGGATGCATCGCTTGGATGGCCCCGCGCATTGGCGGCAACCCGTTGTGCTAACTTCGAATGGGCAGCTATTGTCGGCTGATGCGGAACGTCAACTCGGCGCGGAGGATGTGATCTATATGGATTTGCTCGATACTCGTGCGCCTGAGTTTGTGAATTTAGCTGCGGCAGAATGGGCCGGGGAGGTCAGTATGCAGGTTTCGTCGGACCTCATCACCTGGCAGACTGTTTTGGACGCCGCACCATGGGACGCCGAGGGCAGGTTTGCGCTACCCGCTGATGCAACCTGGCGCTACGCACGGCTTTCGTTGCGCGGCGCCGAACCCATCAACCTGGACGCTGTAACTTTCTCTGGCTCATCCTAGGCGACCAGCCCGCGCTCACCTGACTGGGTTTGTCTGGGCTGGTGGCTTCCGGTAGAATGGCGCAGACCTCCCGAGACGATAAGACATGATATGACCGCCAATTTGCAGGCCGACCAGGTACAAGAAGAGCGCAACACTGCTCAGGAAGCCGAAGGCGTGGCGCGTGCCACGGCGATTGTTGCCCTGGGGAATATTTCTAGCCGCATATTAGGCTTGCTGCGTGAGATCATCCTCTCTAATATGTTTGGTGCGGGCTTGGCGGTGGACGCCTTCAAGATTGCGATCATCGTGCCGCGCGGCATTTACGACCTGCTCATCGGTGGGCATGTGAACTCGGCCCTGGTGCCCGTCCTCAGCGCGCATGCCGAACGCGACCGCGACGACTTATGGCGTTTGCTAAGCGCATTGCTGACCTTAATCGTGTTGGTGATGGCCGGGCTGGTGCTGCTGATTGAAATCCTCGCGCCAAATATTATCGCGCTGGTGTCCAGCAGCGACGCCAACGCCGAACTGCAAAACGAAGCCACGCAATTGCTGCGGATTACCAACCCGGCGCTATTCTTCCTGAGCTTGTTCGCCGTGTTGTCCAGCTTGTTGTATGCTCTGCGCCGTTTTACGTTTCCATCTTTTGCCGCGTCGATCTTTAACCTGACCATCGTCATCACCATTGCGCTCTCGGCCACTCAATTGGGCATTCGGGGCGCGGCGTTAGGCTGGCTATTGGGTTCCATCGTGCAATTAGTCATCCAATGGCTGGGTTTGCGAGGGACGGGCGCGCGTTTCACGCCGCGTTTGTGGCACCCTGCCATTCAGACCGTGGCACTGCTCTATGCCCCGGTGATGTTCTCGTTAGCATTGGATGTGCTTATCAATCGCCCCTTTAGCTATAACCTGGCCTCTAGCACGGGCACGGGCAGCATTTCGTACATGGATTGGGCCACGACGCTCATGCAGTTTCCGCATGGGCTCGTCGCGACGGCGATTTCTGTAGCGGTTTTGCCCACGCTTTCGCGCCAAGCGGGCATCTTGGGCGATCCGGCGGCCTTCAAAGCGACGTTGGGCTTGGGGCTACGCCTGACCCTCTCGCTGATTATCCCGGCTGCGGTTGGCCTCATCGTTCTGGCTACGCCAGTCGTGGCGCTAATTTTCGAACATGGCGCTTTTACCGCCCGCGACACCGATATGACCGCGCTAGCATTACGGCTCTATTTGCTGGGCTTGCCCTTCGCGGCCATTGACCTGCTGCTGGTCTTCGCATTCTATGCCCGCCAAGATACCCTGACGCCCGCCATCATTGGCTTGCTCAGCCTGGCGGCCTATATGGTCACGGCAATTGCCTTGCTGCCATATTACAGCTTTTTTGCCTTGATGATCGCCGATTCGGTCAAGCACTTTATCCATGCCAGCGTCAGCGGCTACATTCTGCTGCGCCGGATCGGCGGTTTGCCGGGGCAGCGCATCGCACAGACGGGGCTTTTGGCCTTGTTGGCGGCCCTGGTGATGGGTGTCATAGGCTGGGGCTTAGCGCATGTCCTTTCCGATGTCCTGAATACAGATCAACTGCTGGGCGAAGTGCTGCTGGTGAGTATCGCCGGGGGCGTCAGCGGCGTCTTTTATCTGCTGTTGGTGCATGTGCTGGGCGTTCAGGAAATTAGCTTGTTCTTGCGGCAGGTACGCCAACGCTTGTGATAACCCGTTCCCGACTTCTACTCATGGCCGGGCTCGCGCTAGCCTTGGCGCGTATGGGCTGGGATTTCCTGGCGCCGGAATTTGCCGCATTGGGCGCTCTTGCCGGGCTTTTGCTGGGCGCGCTGTGGCCGCGTCCCCTGTGGAGCGCAGCGGGCTTGCTGATCTATAGCGCGGTGCCGGTGCCGCTGCCGGGGGTGGCGTTGTTGGGGTGGGCGTTGGCCCTGGCGGGGTGGTTCTGGCGCGCGCCCTGGCGTTCTCGCTGGGCGGATGTCGCGCTGGGGGGTGTTGTCTTAGCCGCGTTGGTCGTTACGCTGGCCCCGGACGTGCTCCCGGCGGATGCGGGCGAATTTCAGGTTGTGGCGGCGACTTGGGGCATCGCCCACGCACCAGGCTATCCGCTGTATACGCTGCTGGCCGGGATGTTTGCGCATGGCCTGCCGTTTGAAACCATGGCTTGGCGGGTCAATTTCTTCTCAGCCGTTACGGGGGCGGTGACGGTCGCGCTGTTGGGCTATACCCTGCGCCGCGAAACCGGGCACGCGCTGGGCGGTTGGCTGGCTGGGCTGACCCTGCTCGGCGCGCTCACGTTTTGGATGACGGCCACGCAAGCGAGCATCCGTCCGCTGACCGTGTTTTTCATGGTGGCCATGCTAGAAGCCGCTTTGGCCTATCGGCGGGCCTTGCATAACGAGCAAAGCATTCGCCCGGCGCTGGTGCGCTTTGGCCTGGCCGCCGGATTAGGCGTTACGCATCATGGTTCGTTGTTTTTCCCCGGTGCCGCCTTGGCGATTTTTGTCGCGTTGGCCGCGCCAGGGCGCTGGCGGGCTTGGGGCTGGGCCTTCGTGGGTGCGCTGGGGGGGGCGTTGCCTTGGCTGTATTTGTTCCTGCGCGCAGAGGCGTATCTGGCGCCGGAGGGGTTGCGCACGCCGGACGGATTTCTAGATCATGTGCTGGCGCGCGGCTTCGCGGGGGATATGTTCGCGTTTGCCGCGCCGGAACATTGGCCCGCGCGTTGGCACGTCATGCAAGAGACCTTCGTGTTGCAATGGCCGGGGCTGGTGTTGCCCCTGGCGGGGCTGGCGTGGCTAGCCATGCTGCGCCAAGATCGTTGGCTGGCGGGGGCTTTGGGCGTGCCCTTTGTGGTGCATAGCATCATCGTCGCGACCTATCGCGCGCCGCAAACCGTAGAATATGCCTTGCCCGCCTATGTATTCATCGCGGCGGCGGTGGGTTGGTTGGCCGCCACCCGCCGCCGCGAAGCGGTCGGCATCACGATCAGCGCGCTAGCCTTTTTCGCCATCGGGCCAAGCGTCCTGACGGCCTGGCACAGTGCGCGCGCTATGGGCACCTGGGACGATGCACGCGCCGAAGCCCGCCTTATCCTAGAACAAGCCCCGCCGGATGCGGTCATTCTGGCCAATTGGCATCGTGCGACGCCGCTCTGGTACTTGCAAGAGGCCGAAGGCTTGCGGCCCGACCTGCGCGTGGATTATGTTTTTCCCGTAGGCGGCGAAACGCATCTACAAACCTGGGCCCGGCGTATGCAGGCTCAAGCGGAGAGAGGCCCGGCGCTTATCACGCCAGCCAACCGCGAATATTATCGCTATGTGGATGTGAGTTTTCAGAACGAGCAAATTTACGCGGCTTTGCCCGCGCAAGTCCCATCCTCGGAGCGTATCGCGCTGGGGGATGGTGTGGCGCTCGTGCCGGGCTTCGAGCAACTGACGCCAACGCTGCATATTGGCGACGCCGCGCGCCTGACCGTGACCTGGCACCTCACGCGCCCGGTAGATTTTCAAGAGGTGACGACCTATGTGCATATCGGCGCGCCCGAAGCGCCGCCCCTGGCCCAACTCGACCAGATCATTTATGCGCCCCGCCTGGCTGAGTCCGGCGCTAATGTGCGCTTGCGTTACGATGTCCTGCTGCCCTATACCTTGCCCCCCGGCGAATGGACGCTATTCGCAGGTGCCTATACGCCGGATGGCCCATTAGGTGAGCGCGTTCCGTTGGGGCAGGTGCGCGTGCACCCCGCGCGCTTCCCGATGGCGACCGGGCACCCCGTATGGCGGAATGTCGCCGGGGCGCGTTTGCTGGGCTGGGATTATGACAACACCCTGCCAGATGAAACCCGGTTATATTTACATTGGCATTTGCGCGCGGCGGATACAACGTACCAGATCGACATCTTGGATCGCGAAGGCGGCGTTTGGGCGCTCGCCAGCGCGCGCACGGCCCAGCACACGGGCCACTGGACGAGCGTTCACGTCTTGCCGCCAGACATCGCCGGGGGCGGCGTCCGGGCGCGCCTGGGGGATGAGACATTTCGTATTCTGGCGGCGCGTGGCGATGAGCATTTCATCATCCTGGGCAATGCTGGGGCGCTGGTCGATTGGGGCCTAGATGTTCATGATGACGTAATCGATACCTGGCTGGAATGGCTGCCCATCGGCCCCAGCCCCTTGGATGTGCAATTTGGCTATGTGCTCAGCGGGCCGGGCTGGCGCCAAGCTACGGATTTTGGCCCCGTGCAAGAATCCATCCCCGCTTTCAAATGGGGCTATGGGCGCCACATGCGCAGCCAGCAGTCGATCCAACTGGCCCATGCTGGCCCGCCGGATGCGGTTCGTCTGATCTGGTATGATGGTTTCAGCGCGCAAGCCATTTCACCGAGCAACCCACGCCTGAGCACCGACGGCCCCGGCGTACGCCTGCGCTGAGCATAGCGGGCATAGTTGGCTCTGTTGTAACGCAAGAATCATGTTTTAATGGGAATGACCGATCATGAGCGGACATGTTAAAGAGGGATGCCTGAAACCCTATGAGAGATAAGCGTCCTATCGACGAACTTTCGATTGAAGAAATCGAGCGTATTCTGCATATCAAAAAGCGCGAGCAACGTATGCAGCGTTTTCGTAATGGCGGCGCGCCCGCCTTAGAGCCCGAATCGCTTCCGCCAGTGCCCGCATTACAACCACCCCCCGCCGCGCCGCCCCAAGACGAGATGACGATCCCCGGCCCGGCGCTGGAAGCTCTGCCCGACGATGGCGGGGTGCCGCGTTTCGAAGAAGACCTGGCCCCCGTGCAGGCTCGCCCCCGCGCGGACGAAACCGCATATGCC
The DNA here is from genome assembly GCA_034437075.1 of Anaerolineae bacterium. Classification (GTDB taxonomy): domain Bacteria; phylum Chloroflexota; class Anaerolineae; order Aggregatilineales; family J027; genus DAOTVD01. Next base: position 4,698 of record DAOTVD010000160.1, on the reverse strand, counting down.
ACACCAGCCACCGCTAGGCGCGGCGTGTTCAATTATGTGTTGCTAGCGGTCGAAGTTCTGGCGTTTGTGGGCCTGGGGGCGGTGCTCTTGCTGGCCTACCAGGGGCTTAACACCGTGAACAACAATATCGCGCGCACGGATGCCCTTAGCGCGACCTCCGAAGCTGAACTGCGCGCCCGCCAGATCGAGCCCACCGCTACGCCGATTATCTCCATTAGCCAGGTAGTGTTGCCCGGCGGCCATGTGTGGGATGAGGCCGGCCAGCATCGCTTTAATCTGGATGAAGTGCCCGCCCCGTATCGCGGTACTTTTCAGCAGCAATTGCGCTTGGCCGAACAAGAGGTGCGCGAAGTGCCGCCCGGCGGGCCGATCCGCGTCGTGATTCCCGCTATTGCCGTAGATGCCAGTATCCGCGCGGGTGATGATTGGATCAGCCTGCAAGCGGGCGTGGGGCATCATGCCGGCTCGGGGAACCCTGGCGAACAAGGCAATATGGTGCTAACCGGGCACAATGATATTTTTGGCGAGGTCTTCCGGCGTTTGCCCGACCTGGAACCTGGCAACGAAATCCGCGTGCAATCCACGGATGGACGATGGTATACTTATGTGGTTCGGGAATTGCAGGCGGTTGACCCCACCGAAGTTTGGGTGCTCGACCAGAGCCTGGGGCTAGATACCCCCCTAACGACGCTCATCACCTGCTATCCCTATCGGGTGAATACGCAACGTATGATCGTATTTGCCGAGTTGGTAGAAACTTAAGTCTGAGGGACATACACGACGATGACCAAAAAGAAAACCAGCCGCCCCAACGTACCCAAAGAAACCCTGGCCAGGGCGCGGGCTGAACTCTACGGCGCGACGGAACTAACCAAAGCAACCGACACGCCCCCGGCGGCGGGCTCCCGCGCGGCAGCGCGCCAACAACAAGAAAGCGCTAGCCTGCGCAAAGCCGGCCCCGGTGTCGCGACAGCGCCCGCTGTCACCATCGAAGACCTGAAAGCCGAATACGTGTACGTCATTAGCGACCTGCGCAATATGGGCATTCTGGCCGGGTTGCTATTCGTGGGCCTAATTGTGGCCGCCACGATCATCATCTGAGCGCATGACCAGCCCCATCGACCCCGCGCCCATCCCCCAAACCGTTAAACTGCGCGATACGCTGTACTATTCGCTGGGTAACGCGGCGGGGTTGATGACCTATAACGTCTTCAACACCTTTCTCATTTTCTTTTATACGGATGTCGTGCGCTTGCCTGCCGCGTGGGTGGGGGCCGGGTGGCTGGCCTTCGGCTTTTGGAATGCCGTTAACGACCCGATTGCCGGGTGGCTTTCTGACCGCACCCAATCTCAGTTTGGGCGGCGGCGCTTCTTTATCCGCGCGCTGGCCATCCCCGTATCCCTGACTTTCGCGCTGGTGTGGCTGCCGCCCCTGGATGTAGACACCCACGGCGCCACAGCAGTGATGATCTATTTTCTGGTCATCATCAGCATTTACGACATTTTGCAAAGTATCATCACGCTCAACCAGGATGCGATCTTCCCGGAAATGTACCAGGAGCACGCCCAGCGTACCCGTGCAGCGACCATCCGTCAGGTGGCGGGGGGCATTTCGACCGCCGTGGCCCTGGGCGCTTCCCCCGCCATTTACGATACATTTGGCTGGGGCGCGCTCGCGCTCACTTGGGGGAGCATTGCGGCAATGTTGCATTTGCTATCTCTGCGCGGCATCAAAGAAAACCCGGCCTTTGCTGAAGCGGAAGAAAACCCGTCGATCATTCAGCAATTGCGCCTGCTATCCGAAAACCGCATCTTTCGGATTGTGGTGGGCATCAACTTCGTGACGCGCTTCATCTTGGCCACGTTAACGCTTTCGTTGCCATTCTATGCCGAATATGTGCTGGAAATCGAGCAAGGGCAATCCAGCTTCTTGATTATCGCCGTAACGGCTGCCGGATTGGTTTCGTTATTATTCTGGCAACAGGCGTTCCGGCGTATTGGCACCCGACGCGCCATGCTTTATTCGCTGGCGGTAGCCTGTGTGGTGGCCATGCCGATGTTCTTTATCACATCCCTGGTGCCCGCGCTCATCGCGCTGTTGATTCTGGGGCTGGTGGTGGGGGGTATTTTCTTCTTAGGGCCGGATTTACTCTTTGCCGAAACCATCGACGAAGACTTTACGCGCACAGGCGTCCGGCGCGAAGGCATATACCGGGGCGTGTTGGGCTTCGTGTTTCGCCTTCCGCCGGCCTTGGCCGGGTTTATTCTACTCAATTCGCTAGATTTGGCCGGTTTTGATGCGGATTTGGGCGTCGGTGCGCAACCGGACTTAGTGCCCGTCATCATCCAGGGTTTTATCGTCATCGGTTGTGTCGGCGCGGCATTGGCGGGCTTGGCATTGCTGAGCGCTTATCCCTTGCACGGGGAACGCCTGGCGCGCATCCAGCAAGAGGCGGAAGCTTTGCGCACCCGTGTTAATCGGGCCAAAGCCTAGCATCAATCGTTCGTCGGCGAGCGCGCCGCTAGCGGCCTTGCACGCGCAGTAAATACCCGCCGGAGGTATCCCCCGCCGCGCGATCTATGCGCGAGGTCTCAATGCGATAGACGCCGCTGGCCTCCAACGTCAGCGTGATGAGCGCCGCGTTACCCCCTTCACCAACATCAAATGTGATCTGTTTATCCCCTTGGTAGAGGGTCATCAATGGCACAAGATCGCCGGAGGTGACGCTCATGCGTAGCGTGACGACATCGCCGGCTGTCCCCTGAAATTGATAGTTTTCGGCGGGCAACGCTGCGCTGATAAACCCGGTGTATTCCTCGCCATAGAGCACTTCTTGCGCCGCGCCTGCATCCAGGCCGGGGCGTCCGGTCAGCGCGAGCGTATAATCCCCGGCGGTGCTACCCTCGGAGAACCCCGCTCGGGCGGCCATGATGTAATACACGCTATCGGCAGGTAAGGCGTACGGGTCGAGTGCCAGATCGCGGATGGCGCCGCCTTCGGCGCGGCGCAACTCGTTTAATTCGCTATCTAGCAAAATGATGACCATGTGCAGATTGCCAAATGTGCGCGCCATTTGGATGTCGATGACATCCCCGCGCGTGCCGCTGAAGGTGTAAAAGCGCTGGGGCACTTCCGCGCCCAGGCTGCCCGTCAGTTGCATATCATAATCCAGCAAAATAGCATTCAGGGGCGAACGCCCGCGCACTTCAATGGGCACACTATCCAGCGCTAGGCGGTAACTCCCCTGCGTGGTGCCAGCTTCGCGACCATAGCGCGTGGCGACGATCAGGTAAAATCCGGTTTCAGGCAACGTATAGTTCAGGATGGCCGCGTCCAGGGTGCCTTGCGCGCTGGGGTCGTCGTCCCCCGTGCGCAGGATTTGCCCGTCGGCGTTGGCCAGATCGAGCAATGCATCCAGATTGCCGGAGGTGCGCGTTAAACGCAGGTTGATGACGTCGCCGCGCTGCCCCTGGAAGGTATACACGATTTGCGGTGCGGTTGTGTTGATCTGCCCGATGACGCTATCGCCATATTGCAGAGTTGCCCCAGCGGGGGTGGCCGTACCGAGCCGTTCTAGCGACAAAATATAGCTTCCGGTCGTGAGGCCATGTGCATGCCCGTAGCGCGTCGCGATCAGAAAATAGGCCCCATCGGCAGGCAAGCGCACCGAAGACAGCGCCGCTGCGCGCCCTGGCCCATCATCATCACTAATGGCCAGGCCCGTTCCGCTGGCATCCACCAGCACGAGCACGGGGTCTAAATCGCCCTGGCTGGTGCGCATCTCTGCGGTGATGATCTCCCCTGCCCGGCCCTGGAATTGGTACAACTGGCGGTAATTGTCGGCCTCTAGCGCCCCTTCGACCGTATCCCCATAGCTAAGGCGGTCATCGTCGGGCGTATCTTGGGCTGTTGCAGGGCTGTGCAGAAGCCAACAGCCTAGCAAGATAACGCTGAACCAGATCCGCATAATGCTCATTCATCCGCAACGGGTTGGGTGAGCGTCACAGTTAGCGAGAATTCGCCACTGCTGTCGCTATCCGGGAAGCGCCCGACGCCTACCAGATACGTCCCCGCACGGGGCAGCGGCATATCCTCAATCAGCGGATCGAAGGTGCCGCCACGCGGGCTATCGTCATTGCGCACCAACTCGATGGGCTCTCCGGCGCTGGTGTAGGTGTATACATAGATAACCGCATCTAGGTCGCCGCTTAAGCGCTCGACCTCAATCGTTGCCAAGTCGCCGCTATCGGCAGTGAAGCTATAAAACAACAGACGTTGATCGTCGTTGATATTGTTGATGATGGTTTGCCCCACCGCGATGGGCGTGACCGTGGGGCTGATGCCCACCGCTTCGGGCTCGATGAACGCCAGCGACAATTGATACGGCCCGGCGCTGATGGGCGCGGTTTCGCCTGCGTAGCGCGTGGCGCGGATGCGGTATTCACCATCCGCTGGGATGGTCGTCTGCAAAATCGAATCGCGATTCTGCCCAGGGATGATGTCATCATTTTGCGCGACGAGGTTATCGTCCGCGTCATACAGTTCGATGAACGTATCCAGCCCGCTCTCGGGCGTAGCCGCCATGCTGATGCGGATGGTATCGTCCGCCACGGCCTGGAATATGTAATCATCCGCCGGGTTGGCGTCGTTGATTGTGCCGGTGACGGTTTCGCCATATGTGATGGCCTGGGGTGGGG
>DAOTVD010000159.1:0-2202 GCA_034437075.1 Anaerolineae bacterium | reverse complement strand
CAACCGTTGTGTCGAGGGAGGGCTTGTCTCCAACTGACCACTAGACATTCAAGCAGTTTAGCCTTCTCCATACCGTCCAAGTCTTGGGGCACACACTCTGATAAACGGTTTCTCAGTTCGCCCCTTTTCCGACATGCGATTGTCCCCACTAGGTTTCCCCGTTGGGTAAGTCGGCTGACTTCACAGGTTTATCTCCAACCTGTGGCACATGTTGTGCGATCTTTCATGCCGCCATGCGGCGCACCTTTCCAAATCCGCTCGCGCCCACCCAGACCTCATGCACGGCGCGTTTATCCCGCCACGAATTGTGGAATACCGGGTATTTGCCGCCGACCGCCTCGCCGCGTAGCACGCCATCCACCGCGCCGAGTTTGCGATAGCCCAGCGGCGCCAGCATCAGCGCCAACTCGCGCGACGTGACCGGATGCGTCGTATTCGGCAAGCCAACTTGGGCACTTTTGCGCGACGAGAAGAAGTAGGCCGAACGCGACAATAGCTCGCCGACCTCTTGCCGTAGTCGGAAATATGAACGGGCTTCGGTGATGATCTCGGCCAGGCGCGCGCGCAGCTTGTCGAGGGTATTGGCGGCCACGGCAATCGAGATGCGGACATTGTGCAGCGCGTCGCCCTGATTGATCTCTTCCAGCGTGCGGCGGCAATCGTTGATGCGCGTGATGGCGCGCGAATCTTCGGCCCCTCGAAGCGACACGAGATGCACCTGATAAGCCTGAATGATGCCCTCGACCGCATCAACCGCCTTGTTACGGTCGAGCGTTTCGGGGATGTCGATGCACAGGGCCATCGGGAAATTCATGCGCAAGAGCGGCGGAATGGGTCGAAAGAAGTTCCAGGCGGCGGGCAAGAATTCATAGCTGTTGAGGATGGCCCAAAACGGGCGTCCGCCAGGCCGACCCACGGGTGCGAGATGCGAGAACGGCGCTTCGCGCAGGGCGTAGCGACCGTCAAAGAGCGGCGGCAAATCCGCCTCAAGCGCGACCGTATCGAACGCGGATGAGAGGCCATTGGCGACGGTGCGCCCGGCTTCCTCCGTCCAGACGACCATGCCGCACAGCGCGCGCTGAAACTCGGCATCGGATTGCAAGCTCTCGTAGAAACGTCGATATGACATGCACATTTCGGCGCGCTGCCGGTCATCGACCTGGCGCGCGGTGGCCGAGACCGCTGTGATTTTGGGGTGCAGATCGGCGGGCATCTGCCAACACAGAAAACGGGCCGGGCCATCCAGCGTGCGCAGCCAGGCCGAAAAGCGTGACTGCAAGGCGGTCACGCCCTCTTCGGTGGCGTGCATCATCAGGTCAAAGGGTTCGATGAGCACCGTGCGCGCGGGTGAATCGTCTTTGCGACGAGCAACCATTACACATCCTCCAAGAAAATCAGACCCTGGCCGGGTTCATCTGGCGCGGCGTAGGTCTCCCAAGCGGCTAGGTCGATCTCGCCGATCTTTTCGCCGGGTGCGAAGACCTCCGCGCCATCCAGCGCGACCAGGTGCGTGGGCAGTTCGAGCGTCTCGGCGACCCGCGCGGGCAGGCCGGTTGGCGCATTCGCGGCGGCGATAATCAGCCAGCCGCGCAGGCGATACAGCAGGCGCGTGTAGAGGCTCAGGCCGCCGCTTTGTGCGGAGAGAATCAGCGCGGCGATAAAGCCCACGCCACCGAGCGGAATGGCTCCGACGGGAAAGATCATACGCGCGACAGTGAAGGCGAGCACGCCGACCATCCCGGCAGCCAGCAAGCGCTTGAACGGGATGCCAAACATGCCTTTTTCGTCCCGTTTTAGGACGTGCGATTTGAATTCAGCGACCATACACCTCCAGGGAAAGAGGGGCCGGGTGGCCCCTCGCGGACGATCTAGGTGAACGAGATGAGGCTGGCAACCGAAGACGCCAGCAGGACGAAAACGAGGCCCATCACGACGCTGGATGCGGCTTGGGGATTGTTGCGCTTCCAATCACTAATAATAGGAAAGGAAGACCCCATATACATAATACCCAAACCCACAACTCCCAGGAAAGCGAAGATGGGCGCGATGACTTGCAGCAAATCTTGCAGGTCAGTGAAGAACCCCTCAATGGCGGTACTGACTTCACCCATGGGTAGATTACCTCCGAATAGCTATTCGCTTACGTTACGGAGATAAGGTTAAATGAGGGATGATTTTAGGCTGTTTGGGAATCTGACATTT
>DAOTVD010000158.1:0-20126 GCA_034437075.1 Anaerolineae bacterium | reverse complement strand
CGCAATATGCGCAATATCTTTTTCTTCAAACGCCGGCCCAAACTGCATATTCCACTGGAATTTGACCATATCCTGGATACCGAAGCGTATCACCAAGCTCTGGATTACGAAGGGTTTGTCTCGACGCATCATTGGAAAGCCCACGACCTGGAAAAATACCCCACCGTCTACCAGGATATCCGAGACCTGGAAGAACATTTACTGCCCGCCTTCTTTGAATTCAACCAGAAAGCCCTGCATTTTCAGAATCGCTTCTACTTATACCAGTGGGTCTTCATGGCCGGGGCTTTCCTGACCACGTTCTCTGGCGCGCTGACGACCTATTTCTATACCCTGGATGGCAGCATGCAAGACACGCTCACCACCTTTATGGGCTTCGTGACGGCGGGCATCAGCGGCCTGACCGCAGCCGTTACCGTGCTGAACGACCAAAGCTCGCCCCAGCGACGCTGGGCCAAAAGCCGTCGCCTGGCCGAAGAATTGCGCATGACCTATTACCGCTATCTGGCCCACTTGCCGCCCTTCGACCGCAGCAACCGCAATCAGGAACTCCGCTCCCATGTGGTCGGTGTCCGCCGTAAGGAGAACCAAGATGGTTAACCCCCCCGAAGAACAACCCACCGCCGCCCCGCTGGAAAAAGCCGCCCCCCAGCCCGACGCCTCGCCCCCAGCCCCACCCGCCCGCACAGCGGAAGATAGCGAAGCACACCCCGCCGAAAGCGAGCACGACCTGGCCGCCGCCGAGGTGCTCTTGCGGGTGTACGAACAGCGCCGCATCGCCGGGCAATTGGCCTTTTATAAGTCCCGCATTCGCGAATTTGACGCCAACGCGAACCTGATGGTCATCCTGGGTGCCGTGATTATGGCCGTGTCGTCCGTCATTTCAACCTATGGCGCGGCGGCCAACTCGGCAGAGATCGCGCTGGTGACGGCCTTGCTGCCCGCCATTGCCGCGCTGGTGGCCTCGTTCCGGTCGTTGTATCAATGGGAAAAGCAAGCCAGCTTGTATCGCGATGCCTCGCTGGGGCTACGCGAAGCGCTCTTGATTTTGCCCGATGATGATTTATTCAAGAAAAATGAAGCCAAAACGACCTTGATCGAATTGGTGGACGCCACCGAGACGGTCTTTGAGGCAGAGATCAACCAATGGGGGCAGATTGCCATGGGCCTGGAACGCGACAAAAAGCACGACACCACCAACGAGAAATTGCTGGATTTATCCGAGAATGACGTCGTGGGGCTGAATGATCGCTTGCTAGACCCCACGCGCGAACGCGCCACCTTCGACGATGGCGGCGTGGGGTAAGGCTTTTCCAGATGAACCGAGGGCCTCAGCCTTCGGTTTTGTTTTACCCCATAATCCAGAACCACCCATTCGGCTTGACCAGGCCGCCACGGGCCACTATCCTCATTAAGCGAATAGATGATTGGTAGACCCCACGAGGCAATGGTATGAATCGCTTTCAAAAATGGGCGGTGGCCACAACCGCCGCAACCTTTTTGCTGATTATCATTGGCGGGCTGGTGCGCGCCTCCGACGCGGGCCTGGGCTGCCCGGATTGGCCGACGTGTTTCGGCGAGCCCTACCCGCCCTTGACGATGGCCGAACTGGCCGAGCGCGACGTTCCCGCCGATTTTGACCTGGCCAGCTTCGAAATCCGCCTGGCCTGGATCGAATGGATCAACCGCGCGACCGGCGCGGTCATCGGGCTGCTGGTGGTGGCGACCCTGGCGGCGGCCCTGGTCGATCATCGCGACAATAAGCGCATTCTCTACCCCACGATTGGCGCGTTTATCACGGTCGTGATTAACGGCTGGGTGGGCAGTTTGGTGATTGAATCCCGCTTGCAGCCGATTGTCATCAGCGTGCACTTATTGCTCGCCTGGGTGCAGGTGAGTTTGCTCTTGCTGGCGGCGGTTTCGGCGTTCTATCCACAGGGCGGCCTGCCACGCGGCGAACTGCCCCCCGAGCGGCGGATTTTGGCGCGTGCGGCCTTGGTCGTGCTGTTCCTAGGCTTGGTGCAAGGCGGCCTGGGGGCGGACTTGCGCGGCCAGTTAGAAGTTATCGAAAAAGAGAATCCTGAGATGGCACGCGGCGCATTCATTCACGAGGCGGACTGGGTAGACCCGGTGCATCGCTCGTTCTCGTGGGTGGTGATGGCTGGTGTGTTCGGCCTGGCGTATTATGCCCATACGCGCATCGACTATAACCCGGCCTTGCGCTATACGACGCAGGGCGTCGTGGTGCTGACTTTGGCCCAAATCGGCGCGGGAATCGGCCTGGCGTATGTGAATTTGCCGCCTGCGTTGCAAGTCGTGCATCTGATTAACGGGACGTTTTTGCTAGCCGCGATCACCATGGTGTATCTGCTGGCGACACGCTTGCCCATCGCGGCGGCGGCCCCAGCGACGGACGACACGCGCGAGCCGCTCGAAACCGCCACCGCCATGGATTAAAACGCGCCGCCCGCTTCCAGATAGGGCGCGAGTTCCGTCAGGGAGATGGGGCCGTCGTAGCGATTCACGACTTGGCCATCCGGGCTGACGATATACGTCCAGGGCTCGTAAGTCAGGCCCCATTCTTCCATGGCCGGGACATAATCGGCGGTGTCCAGGTCGTAAATCTCCACATGCAGCACGTTAAAGCGGTCGCTGTAGGCTTCGTACACGGCCTCGGCGGTGGAATCCACCACCGGGGCACAGATAGCATTGCTGCACAAGCCCGGCGAGGCAAAAAAGATGATGCTGGGGCGCTCATTGGCTAGCGCATCCGCAATCGAGAGATCATATAGGCCGCGCAAGGGCGTCGCATCGCTGGTCATGCGGAACAAGTCGCGCCCGTCCGCGTTGCTCAGGGTATCCGAAGGCGGCGCGGTCATGCCCGTTAGGACGCTGGCGGGCGGGCGGCCCACATTCGCGATGAGCGTCCCGCTGATTTGCGCACCGTCAGACGTGTGCACGCTGGCCTCGACGCGCCAAAGCCCCGTGGCCGTGAAATCGGGATACACCACCCAATAGGGAATCGCGTAATCGTTATAATTTTGCGCTTCGCCGCGCCACGTCACCGGATGCCCGGCTTGGTTGGGGTTGCGCGCGGCGACTTCCATGCGCGTGATGTCCGTGAAGTAATCGCCGCCTTGCCAGACGGTAATCACGAAGCGGTTTTCGTCAGGTGTGATGTTGACGCTAGGGCTGATGAAACTGAGATTCGGCGGGGGCGTTGGCGGAGCGTCCTCGGCGGCTTCGCTATCCAGCAGCCAGATTGTCACCAGGGCCACCACTGCGCTGACGAGCACGCCCGCCGTTAACCATCCGATGCGTTGTGGGGTCATGAAATGGCCTTTCTACTCGTCCTCCATCATTTCGCTCAGGTCGATTATGCAATCGCCTTCTTGGTCATCCGCTGCGGCGGTTTCATCGGCGGGCGCGCAATCCTCAGCGGCGTCAGCCTCCCCGCCGCCGAGCATATTGCCCATGCCGCCCATGCCGCTTTCGTCGTCCATGTCCATATCATCCATGCCGCCCGCGCGGTCTTCGACCGGAATTTGTAATTCAAGCGGGTCGCCCTCGGCCAGATTCAGCGTTAGGTCGAGCGTGTCGACATCTTCCAGCATATCATCCAGGCCGATGAGCATCACGTGCAGGCCGCCGGGTTGCAAGCGCACCCAACTGACGCGCGTGATGGTGATGCCGTCGATGGGCTCCATCATCATCACGTCACCCTCGCCGATGGTCATGGTATGCAGTTCCACGGCTTCGGCAGCGGGGCTAGCGCCGCCCGTCAGGGTGATTTCATCCAGGCCGAAGTTCAACACATAGCCATAAGCCGCGCTAGTGGGGGCTACGCTGGGCCGCGCCCAAGCATCAACCACACGCACGCCGTCACATTGCCCCAACCAAAGCAGATCGCCGCTCATCATGGGATTCTGGTTCATTTGCATGTCCATGGACATGTCCATGGCATCCCGCACGGGCAACTGTATCCCCGCCAGAGCACCCAAGCTATCGAAGCCGAACGAGATGCGCAGGGTATCCCCCATGGCGAGTTCATCCGCTAGCCCTGTGGCCACCAGATGCACGCCGTCGCTGGTCAGTTCCAGGCTACCGCCGGGCGGAATACGGAGGATTACATCGTCGCTTTCAGGCTCGGCACCGCGCAATTCAATCGTCTCGGCGTCTTCGTTCCCCGGTTCCCACACATCAATGAGCGCGGCGGCTTCGTCCGCGAGATTGACGAACGTCCCCAGGATGGTTGTCTCGCCGTTGTCGGTGGGCAAGGCGTGGGCATCCAACAAGGCTACGCTCGCGCAGGTGGTAGCGTCATCCGTTTGCGCGCCGACAATCCCCAGCGGAATGACTAGCGCGGCGATCAAAATCATGAGTAGGCCGTGTTTCACAAGTAAAGGCTCCCGTAAATGTCTCAACGTATGCGCATTGTAGCAGAACCACGCCGGGCCGGACAGTCCATCTGAGCGGCAGAGCATGATACAATCACCCCTTATGATCGTGAACCGTTTACGCACACCCGAAGCCGCCGCCCTGGCCATCTTGGTCGGGGTGTGGGCGCTGTTCTTTTGGCGCGTCATGACACCCGTTCAGGCCGACGCGCTCTCGTTTGCCGAAGGCGATTTCAGCGGGCAGTTCGTCGCCTGGGCGCACTACGCCGCCGAGCGCCTGAGCGCGGGCGAGATACCGCACTGGAACCCGTATAGTTATGGCGGGATGCCCTTTCAAGCAAGCTCACAAACCCGCCTGACCTACCCCCCGCATATGCTGACCCTGGCGTACTTGGCCGCCCAAGATAGCGTTACGTTGCAAGAAGCCTACGCGGCCCTACAATGGGAGGTCATGCTCCATCTGCTGGCCGCGTCGGTGTTCGTATGGGGCTTTGCGCGGGCGCTGTTGCGCCGGGCGTACCCCGCTTTGCCGCGTGGACGGCTGGCCTTCGCGGCGCTGGTCGCGGCGCTGACATATAGCTATAGCGGGTATCTGACCGGCTACCCGATTTTGCAAGTCCCGCTCTTAGAGGCGGGGGTATGGTTGCCGCTGGTGCTGTGGGGCCTGCTGCGCGCGGGGGATGGTGATCGCCCCGCGTGGCGTGGCGTGGTGGTGGCGGGGGCGGCGCTAGGCGTTAGCCTGCTAGCGGGGCATCCCCAAACCAGCTATTTCATTATTCTGTTGGCGCTGGCCTATTGGGGCTATCAGGTGCACCTGCGGGGCTGGCGCTGGCACGTCTGGGCGCGGGCGGTGGTGCTGTTGGGCATCGTCAGCGGCGGATTAGCCGCCGTGCAACTCATCCCCACAGCCGAGTTCACCCTATACACCACGCGCGCCGAATTCGATTTCGCCCAAAAAGCGAGCGGCTATAGCTTCCCGGAGCTTGTCGGCCTGGTGTTGCCCGTCCGCACGGGCGTTTGGTCGGCGTTGTACGCGGGCGTATTGGGGCTGGGCTTGGCCGGGGTCGCGCTGTGGCGGCGCGTCCCCGGCGCGGGATTTTGGGGCGGGGCGGCATTGCTGGCCCTGCTGCTGAGCCTGGGCGCACGCGCGCCGCTGTATGGCCTGCTCTATCCGTTATTGCCGGGTATGACGCTGTTCCGGGGGCAAGAGCGCGCCACGCTCATCATCATCTTCAGCCTGGCGTTGCTGGCGGGCTTGGGGGCGGCGCATTTGCTAGCCCAGCGCGCCGACCGCGCCGCCGCGCTGCGTCCGCTGCGCTGGCTCACCGCCGGGGCTGGCGGGCTAGCCTTGGTCTATTACGTGTTGCGCAGCCTGCCCGATGCCGCCGCCGATGAACGTTTCATCGCCGCGCTATGGCTGGCCGGGACGCTCGGCGCGCTGCTGGCGGGCTGGGGCTGGTTCTGGCACGCGCCGGATGCCCCCGCGCGGCGGGCCGCTGTCCTGGGTTTGGTCATCATCGACCTGTTTGGCGTGGGCTTTATGCTCACTATGAATTATGATCCCCGGCCAGTGCATGAGCGCTTGCCCACCCCGGCCTATGTTGCGCCTTTGGGCGACGACCTGCCCCCCGGCGCGCGCGTCGCGGGCGCGCTCGAAGGCACGGGCTACGGCTTGCTCTATCGCCTGCCGCATATCGACGGCTCCGACCCCCTACAGCTAGAGAGCGCGCGCTTCTGGCTGGAAGACCTGCCGCCCGACCGCCGTTGGGAATTGCTGGCCGTGGCGCGCGTCCGCGCGACCGAGACGCCCCCCGTCCCGGCTCAGCAGATCGCGCCCGAGGTTTGGGCCGTGGACGATCCGCGCCCGTTCGCCTGGCCCGTGTATGCCGCCACGCTAACCCCCGGCAGGGACGCAGCGCGCGGCCTGGCCCGCGAACCCGCGTTCGATCTGCGCAACGTCGTCTTGCTAGAAACCAACCCCGGCCCCCTGCCGCCCGTCGCCGAAAACGACCTGCCGCTGGCTATTCCGCACCGTGCCGAGGTGGTGCACTTTGCGCCCGAACGCATCGAAATCCGCGCGGAAACCGCCCAACCCGCCGTTCTGACCCTGGCGTTGCCCTACTTTCCCGCTTGGCAGGCCCAATTAGCGGGTCAGGACGTACCGATTTTGCGTGCATACGGTGGACTTAGTGCCGTTTACCTGCCAGGTGGCCAAGCTCATGTTATACTAAGGTATGTTCCACGTAGCTTTACGCTTGGTGCGATTTTGTCTGTAGTAAGTTGGATGATCCTGGGGGGAACATTCTTGTATCATGCATGGCGTAGCCGACGATAGACGTCAGAAAAGCCGTTAATGCCTATCTATCCCCTGCGGCGTGATACCTACATAAGCGATCTGTCCGCGCTGTTAGAACCCGACACGGCGTCACGGCTCGGTATTCAGGCCGTTTTGCGCCTAGACGCCCACACTTCGCTCCGCTGGCCCGCTGAGCTTCAGGTATTGCACTTGCCCGGCGGCACTCCGCACCACCTAAGCGCGGAGGAACTGCACCAGGCAGTCGCGTTCATCGCCCAGCACCACACCGTCGGCCATACCGTGTTAATCCAGGACGAAAACACCAATCATCGCGCGGCGGGCGTTTGGCTGGGTTACCTCATCGCCCAGCAGGGCTATACGCTACCGGTCGCGTTTTTGTGGTCGATCTTACGCTACCCGTACCTGAACCCCTCGCCAGATGTGCTGCGCACCCTGGCCCATGCCTATGACCTGCCCTACCACGAGGCCCAATTGCGGAGCCAGAGCTTTTTCGAGCATCTGGTGCACACCGCCCAGGATGGCATCAATACCGTGTTGCCCGGTTTGCACATTAGCAGCGCCGGCGCACGCAACCAACAGGCGGATGTCCGCGCGCGGGGCGTGCAAGCTGTCCTCCGCCTGGATAGCAACCGCACGCCCGACCCCGATTGGGGGGCCGAATTCACGGTTTTGCATCTGCCCTTTGCCGACCAACACCTGATTCCAGCGGGCTTTTTGCGCCAGGCCACAGCTTTTATCCACACCCACGCCACCGCCGAACGCGGCGTGTTGGTGCATTGCCAGATGGGCATTAGCCGCTCTAGCACCATCCTGCTGGCCTACCTCATCGAGTACGGCGGCTATAGCCTGCCGGATGCCTGGGGCTTGCTATCCGCCGCGCGACCATTCGCTTACCCGCATAGCATGCCGCTGGCGTCGCTCATTACCGAATATGGGCTGGCATACCCGCTCTACACCCTGGAAAGCCCGTTCTTTTTGGATGATCTCTTGGGGGAAAGAACGCGCCTATGAACGACATCACCCATATCCACCGCACCATTTACCAGAGCGGCAGAAGCGCCCTGCGCGACCTAGACAGCGTGCGCGCCTACGGCATTCAGGGCGTGCTGCGGCTCGATCATCATGTGCCCACGCCGGGCATTCCGCCCAATTGGCCCGATGACATGGCCACGTTGCATCTACCCTTCGATGACGGCGAACCCATCCCGCCCCAAATTATCCCCCGCGCCACGGCTTTCATTCACGAGCATGTCGCCGCCGAGCGCGGCGTGCTGGTGCATTGCCAAATGGGCATCAGCCGCTCGACCGCCATGGTGATGGCCTATCTGATCGAATATGAAGCGCTGACTCTGGAAGACGCTTATCGTCTGATCTACGCCCGCCGCCATGTGGTTTACCCACATGCAGACTTGCTCTATTCGCTGGTGCTATATTACGCCCTGCCGCATCGCTGGGAAGATATTCACGAGCCTGGCTATGTGCATTCTTTGCAAAACAGTCCTCGCACCTGATGCGCGAGTAAAGTAGACGAAACCATGTATATTGGACAACATCTTTTTTTGGTTCCGCCAGATTTTCTGTGTCGGCGCGGGGATTGTGGCTTCCCGACCCCCGCCATGCGCCTGCACGCGGCCTATCATCCGCGCCAAGAAGCCGCCCGCCTGGCCGAAGACGTGCTCCCCCACCGCATCCTGAGCCTGGATGATACGCCCAGTGTCCGCCCCGTACGCCAAGCCGTACGCATTATGGCCCACGAGCATCATAGCGGGCGAACGGTGGTGCTCAGCAGCGAACGCGACCCCGACGCGGCGGCCATCTTGGCCATGGCGTATCTCATTCATCATGTGGGCCTGACGCTCGACCATGCCTACGAACGCTTGGCGGCAGCAGTGCCCGGCATCGCGCCCACCCGGCGTTGGCTCTCCGCCCTTGTCGAGGCCTACGACCTGCCCTATTGTCGCGATGAACTCTACGGGCCGTATTTCTTGGCCGGGTTGCGCTCGCGCGCGCAGGATAGCATCAACGAGGTCTATCCGGGCTTGTTCGTCAGTGGCATCGGGGCCATGCAACGCCAGGCCGAGGTGCGCAGCATGGGCATTCGGGCCATTGTGCGCTTGGATGATAGCACCCGGGATGATAACCAATGGGCGGCGGATTTCACGCTGTTGGATATGCCGCTGTCGGATTATCGCGCGCCCAACCCCGGCAAAGTACGCCGCGCAACGGCGTTCATCCATGCTCATCGCAGCGAGGGCGTGCTGGTGCACTGCCAGATGGGCATCAACCGCGCCGTAACAGTCGCGCTCGCTTATCTGATGGAATACCAAGGGTATAGCCTGGGCCGGGCGCAGGCACTCATCACCCGCCAACGCGGCGCGGTGCATCCCACGCCCGAAATGCTCGACCTCTTGCAGGCGTGCTATTGCCCCTAAGGCTTTTCCAGAAAAATAATTACCCCTCCCCAGCCCCCTCCCAAATTCGGGGAGGGGCTACGATGTGCGCCAATACGTTGTCCCCCAAAATTCCGCTGACGGGGGTACACGTTTCTTGGAGCGCCATTTTTGACCCCTCCCCAACCCCTCCCCGAATTCAGGGAGGGGCTACTATGCACAAGCGTAAGTTCTCCTCCCGAATTCGGGGGGAGCTAGAGGGGGGTAAAGCCAAAAGTGTACCCCTATCAGCCCAAATTCCGGGGGAGTTAGAGGGGGGTAAAATCAAGAATGTATCTATTTCGGCAATAGCAATCGGCAGAATCTAAAACTTGGAAAAGCCTAAGCGCCGCGCTAATCCTGGGCGGTGGCATCGCGCACTAGCGCGACACGCTGCGCGCACAGGCGCAGCACCACCCCCGGCAAGCTGCCGGAGAGTTGCACGCGCGTGACCTCGCGCAAGGCCGCCGCGAGCGCTATCTCGCTCAGGCGGCTATCGGCAAGCGCCCCGGCCAGTTGCCAACGATCCTGAACGGCGCTGATGGGGATCACCAGCCGCCAAAGGTCATCCTCGGCGCGCTGAATCTGGGTCATGCGCGTCATACGTAGGGTCTGCCCGACGGCATTCTCCACAGAAACCGTCACAGGCAAAGACAACTCATCATCAATGCTAACCCGCGCACGGATGCGCATATCCGCGACGATGGCCCCGGCCCCCGGCACCGCGCTCCAATCGCCCGCCCAACCGTCCCCGGCGGTAAATTGCCAGCGGTTCCCGTGGCCTTGCAACAGCACACACGCCTGCGCGCCACCCGGATCATGTTGGATGTCTGGGCGGCCACTCCAGCCTTCTAAGCCCTCAGTGAAGGTGCTTTCGGCCCAGGTATCGACTGACCCCAGCAGCCCTTCGGGCAGCTGCAGCGGGCCGGGTGCGGCGGGCTGCGTGGCGGCATCCACGGGCGCGAGCCAATAATCGTGGGGCGAAATACCTTCGCCCGTCCAGCCGATGACCCTGCCATTGACGATGACCTGCCACCAGGTGATGCCCTGCGCGCAGACCGGCCCGGCGTTGATCTGCAAACGAGTTCCGGCGGGCAGGGCTTGCACCCAAGGCGCGTCTATCGATGGCTCTTGCCGAGCCTGGTTTTCTGGCCCCGGCGTAACGCTGGCGATGTCGTTCACCGCCAGGCGCGACACAAACCCACTACAATCCCCCGAAGGGGCATCCTGGGCTTGGGCCGTGGTCGCTAACCAGGCCAGGCTCAGCGCGGCTATTACCCCCAACCAACGCATCATCAGCACCTCCTGAAAGAGTTTTTCAAACAGGCCCTACCCCGTCACCGGGGCCATGATCTCATCGATTTTGCCCAGCATATCATCGCTGAACGTGACCTCGACGGCCTTAAGCGTATCTTCGAGTTGCTCTACGCGCGTAGCGCCGGTAATCGCGCTGCTAACCCCCGGCTGGCGCAGCGTCCAGGCGATGGCCAGTTGCGCGCGCGTTACGCCCAATTCATCGGCAAGAGGCTTAAGTTGCTTGACGGCCTGGCGCAACTCGTCTTTCAGCAAGCCATCCGCCAGAAAGTCGATATTGGCCAGGCGGCTATCGGGCGGGACTTCGTCGTCGTATTTGCCCGTCAGCAGGCCACTGGCCAGGGGGCTCCACACCACCAGCCCCATCCCGTTGGGCTCGGTGACGGGCAATACATCGTGCTCGATACGCTCGCGATGCAGCAGATTATATTGCGGTTGCTCGGTCTGCGGCTTGTAGAGGTTGTATTTCTCGCACAAGTTCAGCGCGTCCTGAATCTGGGCGGCGCTCCATTCGCTGGTGCCCCAATACAAGATTTTCCCCTGGTGAATCAGGTCATCCATGGCGCGGATGGTTTCCTCGAGGGGCGTTTCATCGTCATACCGATGACAAAAGTAAATGTCGAGGTAATCGGTGCCGATGCGCGCAAGCGATTTGTCGATACTTTCCATGATATGCTTGCGCGAGAGCCCCCGGTCGTTGGGGTCATCGCTCATCGGCCAAAAGACCTTGCTGGAAATCACGAGCGTATGGCGGGGGAAATCTTTGAGCACCTCGCCCATCATTTCCTCCGAAGCACCTTTGGCATAGATGTCGGCAATATCAAAGAAATTGATGCCATTATCATACGCGGTGGTGATGATCTGACGGGCCAGGTCTTTGTCTTTCAGGCTGCCGCCGAAGGTCGTCCAACCGCCCAGGCTCAATTCACTGACCTTCATGCCTGCATGGCCCAAACGCCGATATTTCATAGGGTCTTGCTCCTTTTTTTGTTGGGTATGTCATGCTGTTGTTCTCGCCCGATTATAACGCGATGCGCGCCGCCGCCCCACCCCGCCTGGGGATGATAGCTCCGCACAAACCGAACTAATGGAGAACGCAAAACAAATCCGTATAAAACCGAGGGCTTAAGCCCTCGGTTTTGGCAGAAAAAACATTTGTGTTTGTTTTGAACTGTCCATAACAAGGAGCCTAAGCCCCTTGTTAAAAACTAATTTTCAGGTGAGATTGAGCACAAATCGGCCACTTTGGCAGCGATACCTGAATACATACCGCCTGCGTGCAGCCCTGTGGGTTAATTCATTACATCTGCGAATTGAGATAGCGCACGCGGTCGGCCAACACCTTCATCACTTCCAGCGCGAACGTGGGGGTTTCGTGCACCAAATACAAAAAGCGATGCTTATCGATGGTCACGATCTTGCAATCTGTTTTGGCCACACAGCGCGAGGCACGCGGCAAGCCATCAATAAGGGCCATTTCGCCGAAGATCATGCCCGCTTCCACCGTTTCGAGCACCGCGCCGCTTTCGGCGCTGATCTCCACTTCCCCTTCTTTGACGGCGAACATCTGCTCGTTACCGGGGTCACCAATATTAACGATGATCTCGCCCGCGTTATAGACCGTAAATTCTTCGCTTTTGATGAACATATCTGCGTATTTCATAGCCTTTTCCTCATGTTCTGTTACGGCTGTTCTCGATGATTATAAGCCATTTTCGCCCGCCAGGGGGCATACAATCCCCCAACTGGGCGCTATCCGAACAGGATACAAACCACACCCGAGCACAGAATCCGAATCTGGTTACAATACAGGCTGAAGCAGCAGATCAAAAGCAGAGGACGTTATGCTAAAAGGGTTATGCGGGGGTATATTTGGCTTCGCGATCATGTTCGGGATTGGGGGCATTTTTGTGGCGGTTAGCCTCCCCGACTTCGAAGACTATTTCACGAGCGATACCTGGGAAAAAACCAGCGGGGTCGTCACCGTTTCGGAAGTCGTCGAAAGTGCGGACTCCGACGGCGACACGACCTACCGCGCCGATGTGCAATATCGTTTTCTGGTGAACGAGCAAGAATACTTTGGCGACCGGGTGCGCTTTGGGGGCAATATCTCCACCAGCAACAGCAGCAACGCGCGCCAAACGGTGGCCGAATACCCCGTTGGGCGCGAGATTCAGGTGATCTACGACCCGAACGACCCCCACCAAAACGTTCTGGAACGCGAGGTCGCCATGGAGCTATGGCTATTCGGCGGCATAGGCGCGGCGCTGATGTGCTTGGCCTTCCCGCTGTTGGGTATATTTGCCCTGGGTAGCCTGCGCGGGCGCTAGATCAACTCCTCGACGATTTCGCTGAGGCGTTTGGCGGCGCCGGCCTGCTTAGCAGCTTCGAAGTCTTCCGGGGCCATGCGGTCTTGCAAATCATCCAGAATTTCGCGCGCGCGGTCGGCGGTTTGCTGGTCGGCGGCCATGTGGTCAATGACAAACGTGCACAATTCCACGGCCCAATCATCCCGCTGCGCGGCGCGCATCAGGCGCGCAATGCCGATAATCGCGGCCAGGGCGACCGTCTGCGCGCGCACGCTCATGGCCGTCTGGATCGATTCGCGGAAATAACGGTACGATTCCTCGTATTCTTGCATGGCGTAAGCCACATGCCCCAGGTCGCTCAGCGCGAAGGCGATGCCCCATTTATAATCCACCTCGCGGTAAATATGCAGGCTATCCTCATAGAGCGCATGGGCATCTTGCATATGGCCCAAGCCCTGGTGCGCCGCGCCGAGTTGGCGCAGGATGTTGGCCTGGCGTTTGGCCGTTTCGGGGTCGGGTTGGCTGGGCATCAGGTCTAGCGCACGGCCCAATAAGTTGACCGCTTCTTCGTAGCTACCGCTGTTAAGCGCTTGCTCGCCCGCCAGCGCGGCATACTGGGCTTCTTTTTCGCCATCCCCGGCATGGTGCCAATGGTAAGCCAACGCGGCGGCCTTCTGCGGACCGTAAAGATGCGTATTCTCGATACCCTGGGCGACCTCGCGATGCAAAACCGGCACATCGTCCTCGGGGATGTGTTGCAGCACGCCCTCGCGCAGTTTGTCGTGCGCAAAGCGCCAAGTATCCTCTTGTACATCCAGGACGGCGATATTGCTCAGGTAGGTCAGGAATTTTTGCAGGCGATTATCATTGCCCTGGAAGGTGTACAGCATCAGGCGCTCATCCAGGTAGCGCCCGCTGATAGCCGCCAAGCGCAGATAGGGCACCAGAGGCTCGGGCACGCGGCCCAGCCGCCGCTGGATGATGCGCTCTACCCCACCCGTGAGGATAGCGGCGGGCAAATTCGTGCTACTGATGTCGGCCAGTTGCCCGGCTTCTTCGGCCAACGCGCGCACGACCTCCACCAGAAAGAAGACGTTGCCTTCGGTTTGCAGGCGCAAGAACTCCACCAGTTCGGGGTCGCGGCCCGCTTTACCAAGCATCTCGGAGGATAGCGCGGCGATTTCGTTATCTTCCAAACGGCCCAGCTTCATATGCTGCGCGGCGGGGAACAAGCGCGGCAGATTGGGCTGTTCGTCGTCGCGATAGCTGCTCACGAAGACCACGGGCAATTCATCCAGGTGGGCGGTTAGTTCGCGCAAAAGCGTCACGCTTTCGATACCCGCCCAGTGTAAATCCTCCAGGACGGCCAGCATGGGCCGCTCTTGCGAGCGGAACAGCGCATATACCGTTTCGATGAGGCGGCGCTGGGCAATTTGCGGATCGGCGCTATCGGGCGCTTGGGGTTTCACCCCGGTCAGGTCTTCGATATCGGGCACCAAGGGGCTTAAAATCCCGGCTTGTTGGGGCGTGAGTTTGGCGGAGATGACCAGCCCGCGCAAAATATTCAGCCAGATTTGGTAGGGCTGGCGACCGTGGGTGATGCCTTCGCCGCGCAAGACCACGATGCCATCTACCAACGCGCGGATGCGCAATTCTTCCACCAGGCGCGATTTACCAACGCCGCTCTCGCCGCCGATGAGCCAAGCAGCGCCGCGCCCCTCGCGCAGGGTTTCTAGCGCGGGCGTCACTTGGGCAAGTTCGTCCTCGCGCCCGACCAAGGTGGCCGCTTGCAAGAAGCTCTCGCGGATAGCAATACTCTCGCCGGGCGGGTCTTGGTCGATGGCGGCACTTAGGGCCGCGATGGTTTCTTCGGCATTGCGGTAGCGCATATCGGGGTCTTTGGCCAGCAAGCGCGAAAGCACCGCCGCCACGCGCTGGTTGCCCACGTTGCTGGGGTCAGGAATTTTGTTGAAAATCTGGCGGGCCAGGGTGCGGATGTCGGTAGCCTCGAATAAATATTCGCCCGTGAAAAGCTCGTAGCCGATGACGCCCACCGCATACAAGTCGCTGGCGACGCTGGGCGGGGCCTGGCGCAAGAGTTCCGGGGCCATATATTCAATCGTGCCGACAATATGCTCGCCGTCGCCTTCGTGCTGGGCGCGGATAATCGACAGCCCGAAATCGAGCACGCGGGCTTCACCCTGCACGATGCGCACATTGGCGGGCTTC
The DNA here is from genome assembly GCA_034437075.1 of Anaerolineae bacterium. Taxonomy (GTDB): domain Bacteria; phylum Chloroflexota; class Anaerolineae; order Aggregatilineales; family J027; genus DAOTVD01. The sequence goes on along the minus strand of DAOTVD010000158.1, from coordinate 5,131 downwards.
AAATCTCGGTGGATGATGTCGCGGCGATGCAAGTACGCTAGCGCCTGGCAAATCTGGATCAGCAACTGCACCTTGGCCTCGTCGCCTTTGCCGAAGGTCGCGCGGGCGGGCGATTGGGCGTTTTCGAGTAAATCCATTGTGAAATACGGGCGGCGCTGTTCATCAAAACCATAATTCAACACGCTGATGATGTGCGGATGCCGCAACGAGGCTAGCACCTTAAATTCTTGCGCCAGGGCCAAGTACACATTCAGGCCGCCACTGCGCGAGGCAAAGTCCAGGTCTCGGGGCGGAGCCGTCACCAGCTTGAGCGCGACATCGCCATTATTGAGGCGGTCGTACGCCCGAAACACCGCGCCCATCCCACCTTTGCCCAGGGGGGTTTTGAGCACATAGCGCCGGTCAAGAATTTCTTCCTGTGTATTTTTCCTGAACATGTCTTTTTTTCTCTCTCATGCCAGCGTTGGACAGCCATCGTTATTCTACCGCCCTACCTAAGCCTACGGCAAGCTACCAGCGTGGCAGGGCGATTGCATCAAATTGGGCCTCGGTAGAGATTGTAACGACTCAGCCCTCACCCCAACCCCTCTCCCAAACGGGCTTTCAGCCCTGGGAGAGGGGCAAAAAGTGTCGGTTTCGGGTCGTTTTCCCCCTCTACCAGCCGCAAAGCGGCGTTTGGGAGAGGGGGATTAAGGGGGTGAGGGGGAAGAATTGGCATAGCCTGAGCAGTTACCTTGGAACAGCCTATTTCGATGCACTGGCCCTGAGCGTTTAGGGGGTTTCGAACAAGCGCACCCGGAACACGCCCCCGGCATGAAAGACCTGCCGCCGCGCGACGTTCTCCACCTGCCACACGTGCTCGATTTGCGCCGTCCAGAGATGCCCCCACCCCGCGACGGTTAGGGCTTGCTGGTGCAACGCCGCGCGGATGTCCGCCGCGAGGGTGTGGGCGGTGGCGTGGTCATCGCTGAGCGCCTTCACCAGCCAAGTCTCGTTGCGGGTGTTCAGGCGCGTGCGGTTTTCGTCCCCGCCGCCAGTATAGTGCAGGATGATGAACGGATAGGGCGCCTCGGCGGGGGCTTGCGTATCGTGCACGGGCGCGCTGACCCCGCCAGCGACCAGGCGCGCGCGTAAAGCAGCTTTAAGCGGCTGCATCGTGGGGTTCCTCCAGGCTAGCCAGGCGCATCTCGAAGGACGGCCAGGTTACGAGCGAACGTGCTTCGGCGCGGACAGCCTCTAGGGCGGGGCGCAACCAAGGCCGCGCGGCCATCTCGCGGGTGCCGAACTCCAACCAGGCGCCGTAAATCAGCGGTGTCCCGACCCGGTAGCCTTGCGGCGTGGGTTCCAGGCGAATGCTGGCGGCCAAAGCGCCCGTGTCGATGGCGGGCGGGTCGCCGGGCGCGGCGGGCGTGCTACTGCTCCAGGCTTCGGCGATGTGTACGACCAGGCGTTCGGCCATCTGGCGTGCCCAGGCTTGGCGCAGGCTGTCGGCGGCTTCGTGCAGGGCGTCGAGGCGCGCGGTATCCAGCGTAATGCTCATATGTTCCTCCGTTCGTCTTATAGTGTCTCGTGCGAGCGCTTTCAGCCTAGCAGACGCCGGGCAGGCCATCGCGCATAACGCGCATTTGTTATAATAAATAAACCTTTTGTTCGAAATATTGACCACCTGAGACACTCGTGGTACATTATTTTAGAACAAGAGAGCCGAACCCGTGTGCTGAGTGCGGGATCATCGAAAGTGAGGTAGAAAGCAATGGAAGCCCTAGCCAGTTTATTTACACTCTGCGATGCGTTAGAAGAAGATGCCGCCCACCCTGCAATGCTGGCGGCCCGCGCGGCCAGTATGCGCGCGCGTCTGGCCCTAGTCCAACACACCATGGCCCGCCTGTATGCCCAGAATGCCGCCTTGCAAGCGCGCCAGGCCTCTTTGGAACGCCAGGTGATGGACATGGCCCACGAACCCGTCGATTATATGTGGAAAAACGTGGTCGCGCTGATGCACGTTTTGCCCGATGACGACGACGAACCGCCCGACCCCGCCGCCTAGCCCGCCGCACATTAGCCCGCAAGGAGAAGGCCATGCCCGAAGACCAATGGGAACTGACCCAGTGTCCGCATTGCGGCCACGTCTACAAATTGCCTTTTGCTGGCCCCGAGCACCAGGTGCTACACGCCGTAGAAGACTTGGCCCGGCACAGTGGCGCGGCCAGCACGCAAGCCGTCGCCTTAGAGGTTCGCCTCTCGGAAGCCCAAGCGCGGCGTTGGCTGCGCAAATTAGAGCATAAAGGCCGGGTGCGCCGCGTGGGGGAGCGCGGCGGGTGGCGCACTGCCGCCTGAGCCTGACCTGCCAGAAAATTAGATGATCTTATGGACAGTTCAAAACAAACACAAATGTTTTTTCTGCCAAAACCGAGGGCTTAAGCCCTCGGTTTTATACGGATTTGTTTTGCGTTCTCCATTAGGCTTTTCCAAGTATTTAACTATGCCGCTTGCTTTTGTCGAAAAGGATACCGTCTTGATTTTACCCCCCTCTAGCTCCCCCCGAATTCAGGGGGAGAACTTACTCGTGCGCATAATAGCCCCTCCCTGAATTCGGGGAGGGGGATGGGGAGGGGTAATTATTTTTCTGGAAAAGCCTTAGAAAACCGAACACGACGGAACACGTTAGAGCGGAGGACGCGCGGAGCGTCCTTTTTTATTGGATCATCAAAGTTGCAGCCTGGGCCAGGGCTGGGTATGATGATGCTCTATATTTTTTGTTCAACCCTGAAACGTAAACTGAAACGTAAAGGAGTATCCCCCCATGCCTGCGGACGATCATAAAGCCCAAGCCCAAAGCCAGGGCGCCGTGCCCGTGGCCGTGGTGACGGTCAGCGACACGCGCACGCCCGAAACCGACAAAAGCGGCACCCTCATTCACCAGTTACTCGGCGAAGCCGGGCATACGGTCGTGGCCTACGACATCCTGCCGGACGAGCCCGACCAGATTACCGCCCATTTGCAAAGCCTGACCACGCCCGAACATCCCTGCAAGATCATCATCTGCAACGGTGGCACGGGCATCTCGCCGCGCGATGGCACCTTCGAGGCCATCAACAGCATTCTAGAAAAAACCATGCCCGGCTTCGGTGAACTGTTCCGCATGTTGAGCTACAACGAAATTGCCTCGGCGGCGATGCTCAGCCGTGCGGTGGCCGGGACGTATCGCGGGCGGGTGGTCTTCAGCACGCCGGGCAGCCGCAACGCCGTCAAGCTGGCCATGCAAAAGCTGATTCTGCCCGAATTGCAACATCTGGCCTGGGAGATCATGCGCGAATGAGGGCGCTATGAGGGATCGCCTAGCGCGGCGCTTGCCGCCGGGGCTCAAACGGCGCTTGCGTCCCTGGTATAATCGCTGGCGTTATCGCCATGCGGCGCGCCGCAACCAGGAGAAAGCCCGAATGTTATCTTCACAAACCATCCGCTGGGGGATTCTGAGCACCGGCAGCATTGCCGCCGAATTTGCGCAAGGGCTCAGCGTCCTCCCCGATGCCCATCTGGCGGCGGTCGGCTCCCGTAGCCAAGATTCCGCCGACGCCTTCGGGGCGCGCTTTGGCATCCCCCAGCGTTACGACAGCTACGAAGCGCTGGCCACCGACCCCGATGTCGATGTAATCTACATCGGCACCCCGCACCCCTTTCATTATGAAAATACGATGCTGTGCCTAGAAGCGGGCAAGCATGTCTTGTGCGAAAAACCCTTCGCGCTGAACGCCAAACAGGCCGAAGCCATGCGCGCCAAAGCCCAAGAACGCGGCTTGTTCCTGATGGAAGCTATGTGGATGCGCTTCATCCCCGCCACAGCGCGCGCGCTAGAACTCGTCATTGCGGGCGAAATCGGCAACGTGCAAATGGTGCGCGCGAGTTTTGGCTTTAACCCGCCGTATGACCCGCAAAGCCGCCTGTTTGATCCGGCGCTGGGCGGCGGCGCGCTGCTCGACATCGGCGTGTATCCGCTGACCTTCGCGAATATCTTCATGGGGCCATTCCAGACCCTGACGGGCGTCGCGACCCTGGGCAGCACGGGCGTGGATGAAAGCCTGAGCCTGAGCGCGCGCGACCATGCCGGGGCGGTCGCCAGCCTGAGCGCCTCTTTGCGCACCTACATGGCCAATGATGCGTACATCGAAGGCGACGCCGGGCGGCTTCGCATCCATGCTAATTTTTGGCATAGCCAACACCTGACCCTGACGCCCCAGGGCGGCAAACCACGCGAGATTCCCGTGCCCATGGATGGCAACGGCTACAATTACGAAGCGGCGGAGGTCATGCGCTGCTTGCGCGCGGGCGAAACCGAAAGCGCGACCTGGCCATTAGACACAACCGTGAACATCATGCGCCAGATGGACGACCTGCGCGCGGCCTGGGGCGTGCGCTACCCCGGCGAAGATGACGCTTAAGTTCTATACCATCGGCCATGGGGAGCTACCCTGGGCGACCCTCGTCGCGCGCTTGGGTGCGCAGGGCATCACGGTTCTGGTGGACGGGCGCGCGCGCACAGATGGCATTCCAGAGCACTTCCGGCCCGTGAATGTGCTCACGCATTGCGCCCAGGCTGGCCTAATCTATTTTTATGCCGGGCATATCCTCAAATTGACGCCGCCGCCGCTGGCAGATTTCGAGACTTGGGCCGCCCAGGCCGACATCCCGCGCGGGCTGGCCTGGCTGTTGAACATCGCCGCCCAGACGCATCTCGCGCCGGGGGATGATAGCGCCGCGCTCTTGGGGTTTGGCGTCGCCGCGCGGGGCAGCGCCCGGCATGAATGGGTCGCGCGCGCGCTGTTGGCCTCCGCGTTGGTGCAGGACGCCCCGCCCTTAGATATTCAGCATATTGACCGAGGAGGGGATATATGGGCCGCCCAGGCCGCACACTTCGCGCGTTGAGTTTGTGGGTGGTGCTGCTTGTCTTGGCCGCGTGCGGCGCGGGCGATGATCCGCTGCCCACACCCGCCGACCCCGAAACCCTGGCCGCCGAAATAGCCGCTACCGCCAGCGCGCAAGCCATCCTAGACGCCACGAACGCGCCCCCCCGCCCGACGCCCTCCTTTACACCCTTGCCCACCAACACGGCGAGCCTAACACCGACCGCCAC
>DAOTVD010000157.1:0-9203 GCA_034437075.1 Anaerolineae bacterium | reverse complement strand
CGACCGCCAATCCCAGCAGCGCTACGAACACCAACCCCAACACGGGCAGCGGGTTCGGCCCACTGGTATGGCTCTGGCGCGAGCGAATACCCGTATCGGGCAGGACGCCGCCTGCGCCCAGGCCCACCTCAGCTTCGCCACAGACCTCTGTGCCGCCCTCGCGCGTGCCACAGGCGCGGTTCGTGATGATGCCCGGCACTTCGGCCTCGGCGCTGATGTTGGTGCTAAGGGTCATTGTCACCGTTTCGCCGGGGTCTAGCGCTCCGGTTGTCCATTCGACGATATTGTCGTTTTGGATCCATGCGCCCATGCTGGTTGAAACGGAGACAACTTCCAGATCACCGGGGACGCTATCCACCACAGAGATGGATGTCATCGGGTTGGTGCTGGGGTTGGTGACTGTTACCGTCCAGATCACGTTATCACCGGGGCCTGCGGAGGCCGTGCTAGCGGTCTTAGTGACCAGGGGTTCGGTTGCGTTGGGGTCGAGTACGGTGCCATCCGCCAGGGTGGTTGGCGCTTGTTGGCCAATGTCGATGGTGATGGGCGACGAGACCACGTCAAATTGGCGTGCGCCAGCGGCATTATTGCTCGTATAGCGCAGTAGCAGTGTTACAGTGGTTGGCGCCGTCACGCCCTCAACTGTCCAGGTAGCTGTTGCGGTGGCGGTTTGGCTGGGCGTCAGTTGGGTTACGCCACCCAAGTTGAAGGTCAGCGCGGTAGGTGGCGCCTGGCGCAGGGCGCCCATGTTGCTGATGCCGTCGATGGGTTGCGCCGTACTGAGGGTGATGTCGCCCGTTACGGTAGGCGCGAACAAGGTGGTTAGGCCGCCATTCTGGATGGTCAGCGAGATGGTGACTTGGTTGCCGACTTGCGCCGGGTTGGGTTGGATCGTCAGGTACTCGGCCCGATATTGGCAAATCGTGCCGTTGCCGCTCGTGCAGTCTCCACCGGGGATACCGATGATAACGGTCGGACGACGAACCTGGCCTTGCCACTGTCCGCTGTCGCTGATGCTCAGGTTAGATGGCGAGGCGCTGTTGGCTGATCCCTGTACCGAGATGGTGAAGCGTGGGGGGTCGGTTGTGACGACCTGGTAGTTGGGATATTGTTCGTCATTCGTGCCACCGCTGAGAACGCAGGTTTCGCCAGCCGGCAACGGATCGGGACAATCGCCCCGCGTAACCGCAGCCTGATAGGCCAGGGTTAGGCCGTTCGGGTCGCCCCCAGTGAGTAGCCCGGCCCGGCCTGGCACGGGGGCGCCAGTGTCGGTGTTGAGCATGGTCTGGTTGAAGGCGATATTCGTAAGCGGTGTGGCGCCCGTGTTTTCGACCGACAACTGGTAAGCGATGCGTTCATTATCGTTTACTGTGCCATTCGTGGCCTCGTTGCTGGTGGTTAGGCGCACATCCATGTTGAGGTTTTCGACGGTTATGCTGATGGCATCCAGGCCAATGGTTGGGATGTCGCGGCGCTGGCCATCTAGCAAATAGGTGCCGACAAAATCCAGCCCTATCGGGTCTTCGCCAGCCAATTCCACAGGCGGGATGAAGTTACAGACGATGCTGATGCGGTCGCCGTTTTCGGGTAGATCACCCGTGAATTCGCCGTCGCCGATGAAGAACACGCGCGCATTCGTGCAATAGCTGTCCAGGCCATCAATCAGAATATCGTACTCAATATCCTCTACCGGGAAGGGCGCGATATTCGTCAGGACAAAGGTCAAGGGGATCACATCCCCAGCCCGAATAAATTGCAAGCTGGGGTTGCTTTGCGGTGGGATGAACTGGAAGGTCAACTGGCGCAAGACTTCGATTTGGATGGTTTCGGTTGGCGAGACTGCGGGCACACCACCCACCACAACCTGCACACTATCCAGGTTGGCTGGGTAGGTTAAGGTCGTGCGGAGTTCATCTTCTGGCAGCACCGTGTCGGGCAATCGGCAGATCGCCGAAGCCGTGACGGTATTCTGGGGCCCTGGCAAGATGGTGATGCCCGATGCGCTCCAGATACTGTTCGGGCCGTTGGGGTCGGGCGTTTGGGTCACCCAATTCAGCGGATCATCACATTCGGCCAGCGGCGGCGCGCTTAAGGTCACATCTTCAATGGGGCTGCTGCCGATATTTTCGATCTCGAAGATCACTTCCACATTACCGCCTGGCACGCCCCCATTCGAGCGCATGCTGATACGCAAGGGCTCGACTATAGGCACAACGCGCAAGTCTTGGTCTTGAATCTCCGGCGAGGACAAACGCAGAATATCCACGCTATGCCTAAGTCCGCCACTGGGTACGACTGGCAAGGCGGGCGACAAACGGCAGGTGACCGTGCCTTGGCGTATGCCATTGGCATTGATGACCCGCACCGCATTCAGCAGATTAAGCTCTTGTGGCACCGGGCGGTTTGTGATGGGCGGGTTTTGCAAGTCTACATCCACCAACCAGGAGGTCTCGCCCAGCACCCAACTGTCGGGTGCATCCAAATTACATGCCACAAACGCGCTGTCTGTCGTGTCTGGGATGACACTCGGGCTAAAGAAGTGGTTGTACAGATAGGCATCGTAGATCGGTTGGTTGGTGATATTGACCACCGTGTATTCGAACGTCACATCTCCACCGGGCGAGGCTTGTTCGGGGGTGATGTTCAATTCGAGCAGCACATCGGCCCCGGCCTCTGTGGAAGTGGGCAGCGTGAGTGTCGCGCTGCGCGTGCCTTGGATGCCTTGCAGGGTGCCATTATCAACCCAGAATTCGATTGTCACGTTTTCTGTCAAGGGCACAGGCCGCCCGTTGAAGATGTAACTGCCTTCTAGGCGCAGGCTCTGCAACGGCGCGAGACGATATGCGAATACGGGCGGCGGATCAATATCAACGTTGGGTGAGAAGATTTGATCGGGGTCGCGCAATTCCGAGAAGGGCGGGGCCAGCCCGGCCTGCGAGAGGGTGCTGGGGCCGGGGAACCGGATAAAGGCCGGGTAAAGCGTGTTCAAGTTGGTGAACTGGACTTCATACGGCACGCGGTCGCCCACCGAAGCGCCGTTGACATCTGCCGTCAGGCGCAGGTCAACCCCAGCAGTATTGCTGAGGCCCTCCACAACATCGACCGAGGCGGTTTGGCTATCGCTTTGGCGTATGGTCGTGTTACAGGGGAACGAGCCAATCGCCGGGCACGCTTCGGCGAATACCGTCCGGCTAATGGTCGTCCCTACATCCTCAGTGGATGTGCTGACCGTACGCTGGAAGCGGATACAACCATTGCCGCCCGGCGGCAACAAGACGAGGTTACCATCTGGGGCTTCACCGGGGCGCGGATAGGCCCACGAGGCCGGCACCGGATCATCATCACCCAGGTCGTAAAGCCGTAAGCTCTCGCCATCCGGTGGGGGTAGGGCGATATTGCAGATTTCGTATACGAAAACGACATCATCCCCGGCTTCTACAATGCCCGAGGTCGGGCTGGTGCGGGCAATAACCCGCAGGTCACTGCTGACGATGTTCGTACGGGTGGTAGCGCTCGCGCGGGCTTCTTCGCCGAACAGGATGCCGGTGGCCGTGGCCCGATTAACTAGCGGGTCTTGGTCTAAGGTGCCAATGGTGTAGGGCAGCGAGATAGACACGCTGCGGCCTGGCGCCAGCGTAAAGGGTTGGCCGCCGATGGCATCTTGCCAGGCGGTTAACCAGGCTTGTTCATCGAATTGGCGCAGTTGCTCGTCTTCAATCGCGATATTGGTAATCGGATTGATCTCGTCGGAGTTCGTGACGGTGATCGTGTATGTGATTTGGTCGCCAGGCCGCGAGGTCGTTTCGGCACCACCATTCACTTCCTTGGTGATGCGCAGATTCCCCGAGAAGGGGCGCACAATACAGCTTGCACTGGTCGTCACCGAGTTGCCGCCACTATCCGTACCTTGGGCGGTCACGATAAATTGCACCTCATCACCCAACAGGGGAACAGGGGCCGTGAGGGTCATGGGCTGGTTGCCGTTGGCGAGAGTGGTGTTCGTGCCTGCCGCTAGCGTATCTAGCGTATAGGTGGCCACTGGGTCACCAGCAGCGGTGATCTCTAGCGCCGTGACCTCACCGGATGAGATATTCTGAACGCGCACATCAAAAATGATGGTGTCGCCACGGCTGGCCTCTATCGGTTCGGTGCACAAGACATTCGGTGTGTCGGTGTTGTCATCGTCGTCGTATTCCAGCCCTAGCAAAAGCGTTTCGCCAATACGCATAGTGGCGCTCGCTTGCACAGGCCGCCCCGGGACGGGCATGGGCGTGTTCACGCTGATGCCAAAGTCCACCGTCACTTCGTTGATGTAAGGATCGCCATTCAAGGTGCCTTCGCCACCGCTAAACACTTGCAAGGGCGGCAAATTCGGGTCGGGGCTGGTGGTCGGTTGGATCGGGTTCGAGCGACGGTAAATGCACGTCACGACATCATCTGGATATAAGGTGCCGGGCACCGTCCAGGTCGAAGAGGCGGGGTCATTCGGGTTGCTCTGCCAACAGGCATCCGTGGGGGAGATTTCGCCCCGCACAAGGTCGCTAGTCACCACGTTTTCAAGCGTGATGTTCTGCGCTTGGGCGACGTTGGTATCCAACGTGATGCGGTACCAGATGTTACCCCCTGGCACGACAGCGCCCGAGCAGTTGTTCTGCCAAGCTGTTGGGTTGTAAGGATCGAAACCGGACACCTCGGCGCAGTTTTCGACCGTCAGATCGATGGTTGATTCTGCAATAGACAGGAAGTTAGTCGCGCTGGCGCGCTCTTGCCCTTGGGCGGGTGGGTCTACGATTGACCCATCCACAAAGGGGGTGCCGATGACGGTTACTTCGTTGATGTATTGGTTTTCGGTGCGCACGGTGTCGAAAATATCCACGATATACGGATAGGTAATCGAGGGGATTTCGACAGCACTACTACCCGGGCCGGGCGGGCCAGGGATGGTCGGGCGCGAGAAGCTTTCGCCCGGGCTGAAAATGTAGGACTCATCAATCAGTGTATCGGTATTGTCTGGGCCGAAGGGGCCATTTCCGCGCCCTGCATAGTTCGGGTACGTGTCACACGAATAGGACGGGTCATCAATGTCATAGGGCGGGCTGCTAACCCGCTCATTCTGAATGATCGTTTGTTCGCTAGGGCTTAAGTTACAGAGGCCAAACCCAAAGTTTTCGTAGCTGTTCGCTCCAGTAAGCCCGATGGTCAAGATACCCTGGTTGTTCCAGGTGAAGAACGCATCTTGCGCATCATCAACCGGTACACGGCGCCAGGTCGCGCCGGGGGTATTCGTGCCAGCGGGATTCAGGTTGCCACCGATGTCTAGCAAGAAGTAGTCGGAGATGTCGAGCTGGCTGAGTACCGTACCGCCCGAATTGATGATAACGAGCTCATAGAAAACTTGCTGACCTTCGGCAGCGCTCCCCAGCGAGGTTACGCCGGGGGTGAACTCGGGTGCTGGAATGTAAGTTTCCGTACACAAAGCGTCCGTCGTATTCGGAATCAGGTATTGTTGTGGGTTGTCTGGGTCCACAAAGGGGTCGATGGGGCTGACGCGGTCGTTGGGCGGTGCGTTTGTGCTGCTAAAACCGCTGACATCGCAGTTCAACGCCCGCTTGATCACTTGCAAGTCCGTGACGTTGACATCCACAATGGCGGTGGTGAGGTCGATTAGGTTGCGATTTTCGGGTGCGATGTTCGGGTTATAGGACAAGCCACTGGCCTGGAAAGTCGCGATGTATTCATTCGCGGGGCGCACATCGGGCACGCGGATGCGGACGGTGGCCGTCGCTTCGCAGCCTGGCGGCAAGATAGCGGTTCCGGGGTTCGTGATAACCCCCGGCGGAATCAGATTATCTGCCGAGCCGTCATCACCGCCCGCGTCAAAGAAGCGCAACGTTTGCCCGGTCAGGTCCGGGAAGCCCGCCACATTACAATCTCCGAAGGTTAGCCCGGTGAGGACAAGCGGTTCGTTAATGTCCCCAATATCTGCCGAAACGATCGGGGTATCGGGCACACTGGCGTTGTTTACATACGCCACACGGTCAACGCGCACAGGGAAGTTACCCCCATTCTGCAACGTGAGGTCGTAGTTGACGTCGGTGCCAATCCCCGTGGAAACAACCTGCGCTGCGGCGAGCAGTTCGAAATTCGGGTTTACCAGATCGACCAAGGCACGATCAAACCCGACTTCGGTGATATTGCCATCCACATAATTCGGGTTGTTGGGGTCTAACAAGCCCACAGCATACGCCGTATTCACGAATGGGTCTAGCAGGGGCAAATCTTGTGGCCCGGTATAAGGCCGGCAGTCGCGAAATTCGCCCGGCGCATTGCGCAAAAATTCGTTGTCGGGCGCCTCGAAGGGTTGGTTGGGTGGGCCAGGGTTCCCTTGGCTGTCTACCCACTCTACACAGCCAAAGCGCGGGTTACCATCTGTGCCGGGTAAGGTCGGCAAGGTCGGCAAATCATACAAGATCGTGACCAATTGCTCGGGGGCCAAGTCAAATCCACGGTCAACTTGTCCGCCTAATTCGGGTAGGTTACCGACAAAGACAACCCCCCCAGGGCCAGTATCTTCTAGCGTAAGGGGGCCTTGCGGCGGATCCACGGAATTAAAGGTCGCGTATTCGAGATTGTAGCGGGTGTCCCACAGCAGAATGTCGTAGATGGGTTCATCAATAACATTACGCACATTGATCTGGTATTCCACACTTCGCCCCAGAATAGTCTCGGTGGGGGTGGCAGTCTTGATGACGTTTAACTGCGAGTTCGAGACCAAGATACTCTGTATGGTGGTATCTTGCACGGGCTCGCGATCCGACGGGTCGTTCGGGTTTTCCAGGATATACCCCACAACCCCTACCGTATTAACCAATGGATTGGGGTCGGTGTCGGTTATTTCGCGCGTATAGGTATACGTCACGGTTTCGAAAGGTGGCAAAAAGCCGACGCCGCCATCTGGGCTTTCGCTCCAATCCCAGCCCGAAGCGGAGAAGGGAATAGAGGTCTGTTCGCCATCATGGAAATTGGGGGAGCGGGGGGGTAATACGCCTTCAGGATCGATGACGAGGCGCTGCCCGATACCCAGATTAGTATCGTATACATCCGAGATGAAGATGCGCTGGTCTGTGCTGCTAGAAAGTGAAATAGTGTATTCGACCGTTTGACCGATGAAGGCGATGTCCTGATCGGTTGAGACGGTAACCAGGATATTCGGGTCGATAATATCTATGACGATATCTTCTTCACGTTCACCTCCCAGTTGCACAATCCCCGAAAAGCCGCTGCGCGGGTCAACACTGCTGAATACACTCTCCGTGCCCAGGATGCTATTGACGCCGCGCAAAGTCGTGTTGATTTGGCGGGGGTCAGGTTGGCGGGTGATGATCGGGAAGCCCGTGGTTTGTTCCACGGGGACGCACAAACGCCCGATATCGGCTACGTCTTCTGCGGCGCCAGTATCCGAGATAGCGACATTACCGTTAGCATCCAAGAATAGATTGTTGTCGTAGCGCAGACCGTCGTAGGGTGGCGGGCTGTTGGTTTCGGTGGCCAAGCGCAACAACAAGTCGTTGATGGCTTGCTGCAACCGGGGATCGCCATTGCCCAGATTGACTTCAAAACGAACATTTTCAAATGTCGTCTGGGGGGCCACAAAGATGTCCACCCCATAGAAGAAGGTGTCACCTAAGGCCAATTCGGGTATGCCATCGTCATTAATGTCGAAATCGGGTACTTCGTTATCTTGCAATTCAACGGAGCAACTAGCATCGGCGTAAGCGCCATGGTCAAACGTAAGCAGTGCCCGGTCGATGTTGATCGTGTTGACTACTGACTCGGCAGGGGGCAAATCCAATGGTGTGCCTTCGAAAACCAGGCGCCCGCCCGAAGCAACCGACTGGGTGATGACGGCTGCCGGTGCAAAATCGCTGGTGATGTCATATTCGACGCGCACCGAACGAGCCTCATCCGGGGCGAGTGCGAATGTCTGAGTGGCCAGGTTATCGACCACAAAGCAGGTATTTTCTGCTACGCGGGGGTCATCTTCTGTACAGAAGGGAATCACGAAAGGTGAATTGTTGCCTTCAGTGAGTTCTGGGAACCGATTCGAGAGTGTCAGCCCGGTTATGTCGAAGGGGCTTTGGTTTTGTACGGTGATGAGATACTGGATGGTTGAAGGCCGCACCACAGGATCGGGGGCGGTAGGCACCTCTGTTACCACAATGGGGTCTATGATGGGAATTTGAAGCTCAGTTAGGTTAAAGAAAAAGAAGGTTTCTCCGGTGGCTTGTTCGAAGTCTTCGGCCCATTGCACCAACCAGGCTGGCGCGTTGTTGTTATCAAAAAAGCTGTACTCAGTCTGCACGGTGTTCAGCAAGGCCATCTCGCCTTCATGATTTTCCGCGCGGAATTCGTAGTTAATGGGCGGCGATGTGTTGTAGGGCTGGTCCGCCTCTTCTAAATCTACCGCAAAGACTTCTCGGTTGACATTGGGCACCTCCAGATTGAAGGGGTCGTTCGGGTCTACTTGCAGCCGAGGCAAAGAGCCGGTAGCGCTAGGTTGGGGTGCAGAGTTGATGGCAGAGCCAATCGGTGGCGAGTTGCCGTCGGCATCCACATTCGTGTTGAAGTTGAAAACAAGGTTCCCGCTGATGTTGCGTTCTGACCCAAGTAGATCATCGGTTACCTGGGTAATTTGCGGCGCAAAGGCTTCGCTATAGCTGAATAACTCAATCTGATAGGGGACTGTCACGCCTTGTAAAAACGGAAAGATAACAGGTGGAGACAGCGTGGTGGTTTTGATGGCCGCAGCCGCGCTGAAGAGACCGACTGCGGTTAAAGCGACTTCATTTTCCTCTGTCGCCAAGGACAGAATCTCACTTAGGCGACTTTCTATGGTAGGTGGGTCGGTGACCGGGAAGTTGAAGGCAAACACAGGGTCGGAATAACTGACAGAGTTTCGAGCACAATCCGGCGGGCCATCGATTTCGAGGTCGGTCGTGTATTCAATCGGGTAGGTGATCGCGGATTTATTGACTTCTTCGGGGTAGATACGCACCCGATAGCGATAGCTCATCACCGGGTTGGGTTGCCCAGGCCGTGCGCCGGGCAAGATAAAGGGTCGAGTTGGGTCGGGCCAAGAGATATTGAAGTCCGTCCCCGCAAAACCATCACCATCAATGTCTGGGTCATCATTTGGGATCGCC
>DAOTVD010000156.1:0-8776 GCA_034437075.1 Anaerolineae bacterium | reverse complement strand
AAAGCGCCCTACTTCAATATCAAGGCCACCTTGTTCATCAAAGTCCACGCGATTTTGGGATCGAAAATAGTATGTGGACCCTGCGCGAATTAGCTCAGGTGAGTTATGAAGAAGGTTTAACGACTTGGTTAGTCCATCCAGACACCATCCGCGCGACTCTGCATCAACTGGGCGTGACGTGGAAAAAGCCAAACGGCATATTCAAAGTCCGGATGAGAACTATGATGGTAACTGCTCAGGCTATGCCAATTCTTCCCCCTCACCCCCTTAATCCCCCTCTCCCAAACGCCGCTTTGCGGCTGGTAGAGGGGAAAACGACCCGAAACCGACACTTTTTGCCCCTCTCCCAGGGCTGAAAGCCCGTTTGGGAGAGGGGTTGGGGTGAGGGCTGAGTAGTTACCCATAAACAAGGAAGTACCACCATGAGCGTCACCGATATTTTGCAACAAATCCGCACCCTAAGCCGTGCAGAACAAGAAGCGCTGGTCAAGCATGTGCTGGCCGAGTTGGAAGAAACCGAAACGCAACCCAAAAAGAGTCTAAAAGATTTTCGGGGCGTAGGCGAACGGCTATACGATGGCACCGATGCCCAGGAACACATCAATGAGCTTCGTCGCGAATGGGATGACCGGCCATGAGCATCCAAGCGGCGCTTACCAATGTTCAGCGTCTGGGGATAGAAACCGCGCCATTCATCTACTATGTCGAAAACAATCCTGATTACGTCGATAAGATGGACGCGATCATCGATATTGCTGACACATCCGGCATTCAAATCATCGTGTCGGTCATCACCTTGACGGAAATCTTGGTGACGCCCTTGAAGGCTGAAGACCAGGAACTGGTAGATGCTTATCATGCATTGCTGACTCAACCAGATAATGTAAGCTTGATAGAGGTCACTTTTGAGATCGCCTCCCGTGCCGCCGACCTACGCGCGCGGTACAACCTGCGCACCCCGGACGCGCTGCACCTGGCCACCGCGATCAATAGCGGCTGTCACGGTTTTCTCACCAAGGATTTCGGCCTCAAGCGCGTGCAAGAGATCACGGTGTTGGTTCTGGGTGAACTCACCCTCGCCAATGGCGACGAATCACTCCGGGCTGACGACCTGTCACCGGATTCTGAGTAGCGGCGACACATCACGCGGTTAGCTCATTATTGGGGTCTACCAAAGGCAGCGGGTCGGGGTGATGGGCGATGGACTGCTGATAGACCCCCAGCAACTCCTTATAAATCAACTGACGGGCCTGCGCTTGGGCCTGGGGGTTCGCCAGATGCGGATCGTACCAGGCGTCAACCATACACGCCAGCCAGGCCAACAAATCCGCCCGCGCGATGCGGTCGTGCGGCGCGTCGTCCATCAAGCGCACCATGAACGTCTCTTGCGCCGTGTCGCTGGTCGGCAGCCCGGTTTGGGCATCAAAGTGTAGCGGCGGCTGGATGTACTGGCTGCCTGGCACATACCGAAACCCTTGCCTACCCCAAAATAACCGGGCCCGGTCTTCGCTTTCTAACATCATGCCGCGCAGGGGGATGCCCTGAGCTTGGGCGCGCGCGCGCAGCGCATCTTCCAGCAGCGCCAACAAGTGCCCGCCATGCCCCGCCGTGCGCCGAAACGCAGGCCGCGTGACCAGATAGCTGATGGCGCCCAAGGCCACCGTTTGGCCAGCTTGCGGTGCCGTATAAGTCAGGTAGCTGGCCACCACCACCGCCACGATAGATTCAGTAATGCTCAACGGGTCATAGCAAAAATGGCGCAATTCGCCCGCCGGGCTGTAGGTATGCCGCCCCACGCAGCGCCACACCCGCGCCAGCATCACAAAGTCGGAATCGTCGGGGCGCTGGGTTTGCAGGCCCGCCACATACAGTTCGCGGGGGTCTAGCACGGCGGGTTCGAAGGTTTGGCGCAGCAGTTCGTAACCCGCTTCAAATTGCGCGTTCACGCGGTCAATGCGCACATCGTCAAAGGTCGTCGGGGTACGCGCCGCCGCGAAGGCCGCTTCCATCTCGGCCAGCAACCCCGGCTCATCCGCTAGCAGGTCGGCTAGAGCGTGCGTGTCCGGCTGGGCATTGTCTTGTAAGGCCCGGTTAAAGATGGCTTCTGCCGCTGCGATCAATGCTTGTCGATCCTGTGCCATCGTGCCCTCACTCCCGTTCTGCCACGGCCACGCCAAACATGGCCGCGATCCGATTATGCTCATCTTGTAGGTCTTGCAACGAAAATGCACCCACTTGGGCGGGGTCGGGCGCGGGGGGGGCCAGGTAGGCGCGCAGGCGCATGGTCTGCCCGCTGGCGATGATCTGCGGCAGCACGTCCTCTGCCACCGAGCAGCCATTCTCTTGCCAATAGCTGTGCCAATGGGCGTGGATGCCCCGGCAAATGGCCTCAATCGGCGCTTGGGGGTCGGCTTGTGCTTGTTGGATGAGCAAGCGGGCCATATAGCCGATTGTATCGTTGTGCCACTGGATGGTATAGGGATCGGGCGGGTGCATCATCTCGTAATTTTGGGCGTAGGCGCACATGCTCGCCAGCCGATACAAGTCTGTAACCTCGGTATAGCGCCCGCCCAGCAAACACGCATCGCCCATCACGCGCGAACTCAAGGTCAGCACTTCGTAATCCTTTTCCAGGTCAAACGGGCCATGCACGTCCATCAATGCATTCACCTGCGCGGCGACCGTATACGCCTCGTCGTAGCGCCCCATCTCGACATACATATCCGCCAGATAGGCCAGTTGATAGGATTGATTGTAAATATCCCCGTCTTCTTCCGCTAAAGCGGCTGATTCACGGTAGAGTTTGATCGCCTGCTCATAATCCGGTTGTGGGGCGAAACGCAAACACCAGTTATAGTTCTCGCTGAGTGCGACGCGCAACGCCCGTCGTTTTTCATCCAGGGTATCAGGATCAACGCTCAGCAGGTCGTAGGCCTGCGCCATCTGCAAGATCAGCGCGCGCACCTCGTCCCAGCGCGGGTCGCCGATGATGTCTTTTTGAAAGCCACGCGGCACGATCTCATGAAAGCGTTGCACCCACCCCAAAATCGCGCTGGGCGTTTCGTCCGCTTGCACCCAACGCCAATGCGCCAGGATATGTTCGCAAAAGGCAAAGGGCAGGTAAAACCCCCACCATTGATGGGCGGTGAAATAGATATTCAAAAACTCGAAATCGGCCTCGGCGGTGTCGCGGATGAATGTCAGATGATACAGCCATTCCGCCACGGTACGCTGCCATACGGGGTCTTCAACACGATACATGGCCACATAGCGTTCGGCGGGGTCTTGCTCTTCGTAGCCGTTCAGGATGTCGGCATAGGCATCCGCCAGGCGCTGGTGCAATTCGATATGGCGCACGGGGGCATATTGCGCCAGGTAGGCATCCACCACACCGCGCAGGCTATTATGGAAAGCATAGTAAATGCCGGCGTCGTCGTGGTAGGCTTCCACAAAAGAAAAGCGCGTAATCTCATCCAAAATGCGGCTCTTGATGGCGCTTTCGAGCCGTTGTTGTAGTGCCTCGTCCACCTCGTCATCCGCGTCGCGCGCTGCGGGGTCGATCTTGCGCGCTTCGACATCTTCTTCGTGCAACAGCCCGGCCTCTAGCTCGGCTTGATAGTCGTCACGGTATAAGACCTGATACAGCAAATCCATGTCGAAGCGGCGCGCCACAATCCCCAACGACAGCGCCTCGCGCAGCCAGGCGGCATGGGGCACCCCATCGATAATCGACATGACCAAGCTGGGGATCATCTCGGTGTAGGCTTGTTCTTCCAAACGCGGGAAGACCAACGCGCTGCCGCTGGCTTGGCTGGTGGCCAACAGATCGGCGGCCAGGCTCACGGTTTGGGCGTGCCCCTTGGAAAAATGATAGATATGTTCCACCAGCGGCGAGGGCAATACCGAATCATTCAAGCGTTGATGCAAATACCAGGCGATGTCTTCCGGGGTGAAGTTGGCCAAGCGCAAGTTTTCCACCTGGCGCGTGGTGTCTTGCAGGGCCAGTTGTTCGGTGGTGCGCGAGATGATGACGGCTGTCTGCTGCATGTTGGCCGTCAGATGATTCAGCACCCAGTCGCCAATGGGTTGGTCGCTCAGCCAGCAATAATCATCGGCGAACAAGATGACTTGCTGCGCGTTTAGGTTATAGTAATCTAAAAACAGATCGGTCAAAGCCTGCACGGCCTGCTCGATGGCCTGGAGGACGTCCGGCCAGGCGAGTTCATCCTCCAGGGCGGCTTCGGCCACAATCTTCCAAGCATCCGCACTAGAAACTTGGGCCAGGTCTCTGGCGCGCAGGCCCTCGTGGCTGTCTTGCAAGGGGCGCAGGATGTCTAGCGTAGCGTGGTGCATCAACTGCTTGAAGTTCGACACCTGCGGCAAACAATCCTGCGCGAGCTCCCCCAACAGCGCAGTATAGTCGATGATATTTTGGGTGCTGACGAGCGCCCCCGTTTGGGGCGTGTTGCCTTCGGCCACCTGGGGGTTCTGGTAATGCGCCGAGAATTGGTCTAGCGACAGCCATAAGGGTTTCAAATGCGGGTAGTCGGCTTCGATGCGATAGTACAAGGTGGATAGAATCGTGGTTTTGCCGGTGCCATAGCGGCTGTAGGTATCCCCCACAAACTGGACGATGTCGTACTGATTTAGGCGGTGAAAAAAGGTTTCCACATAATGATGCCGGTCCACAAAATAGGGGGCCATTTGGGGTTTTTCGGGCGGTTTCATAAGGCTCATTCTGCTTTCGTAAAAATGAGGCAACTATGCTAGTATATTGCATTATCTCCTAATTTAGCTAGGCAGGCTAGTGACATGGCCAGACTGTTTATCTCTTATCGGCGACAAGACGACGGGGTGTTGTATGTGAAAGAGCAATTCAAAGCCGCCCATTATGCGATCTGGTTCGATACCGATAACATCCTGTTGGGCGACCCAGACTGGCAAGAGAGCATCGTGCGCGGGATCGAAAATAGCCAAGGGGTGGTGTTGTGCCTATCGCCCCGGGTGCTGCAATCGGAGCCCATCCGCTTCGAACTGCGCACGGCCCTCAGCAAAGGCAAGCCCATCTTCGTCTTCATGATCCAGCCTTTTCCGCATCCGGGCCGCTTCCCCTCTGGCGAGGACTTGCTATCGCTGGGGCTGCCGGAGCGCATCGAAATTAAAGACCTATCGCAAAGCGACACGCGCGAGGCGGTCTTTGCGCGGGCCTTGCAAGATTTGCAGCACAAAGGCATCAGCCCCAGCCCGCACCAACGCCGCCAACGCAATAGCCTTGGCCAGGCCGAAACCAACTACCTGACCAGCCTGGTCGATCAATTGGGCGTTCTGAATCTGGCGCATATCAACCCGGCCTACGATGGCAGCGAAATGCCCATCGAAGCGTTATATGTACCGCTGCAAACGCATCTGCGGCTGGTCATGGAGATCGAGCATTACGAGGTGAACCAATGGTGGTTGAGCACAGCGGCAGACATGCCCGAAGCCGGTATGGTGCTACGCCAACTGCGCCATGACGAGCGCGCCCGCCTGGACGACAGCCACGCGGCCATCCAGGCGCGCCACGCCTGGAACCTGAGCATCATCGAAATCATGATCGAAGAACGCCGCGAGCAACTCTATGCCGAAAAGCAAGCCGCCCGGCGCAGTCGTTTGGCCCGGTTAGACCACGCCTTCGAAGTGCGCAGCCTGACGGCCCTGGATGCTGTGAGCCTGCATCGGGATGTGTTGCTGGTGGGTGAAGGCGGCGCTGGCAAGTCGTTTTTTGCGCGCTATCTGGCCGCGTGCCTGGCCGGGCAGTTGCTGCCGAACTTCTCGCGCGCGCTAAACCATACCGCGCTGGGGCGCTGGCCACATGGCGACTTGCTACCCGCATACATCCGTTGCCACGACCTGCTGCCCGTGCTACAAGAACACGGTTGGGAGGCTGAAGCGGTCAACGGCTATCTGCGCGACACGGCGCTAGAGGCAACCCCCGAATTTTTTGAGGTGTTGCAGCACGACCTGCAAGAAGGTTACGGCCTGCTCATTTTGGATGGCCTAGAGCGGTTGCTCCAGGTGCCAGGGCATCGCCTGGCCGAACGACGCACCCAGGTGGAACACTTGCTAAACTCGCTGCATACTCACTATGGTAGCTCGCGCTTTGTGTATACCGCGCGCGCGGGATATTTTCACGAATGGAGACCCGAGACGCTGGCCCTGGTACACCTGACCGGGTTGGCCACGCCCGACCGGGTGGCGCTGGCCCAGCGCATTTACATCAACCGCCAGAGTGTGCCTGAAACCGCTGCCAGCAACGCCGCCCAAGAGCTAGAAACCTTTATGCACGAGTTCTCGCCAGAGTTTCATAGCAATCCCCGTTTCGCGACCCTGCTGGCGACAGTCTTCCCCAACAAGCAACAAGGCGTGCTCTATCGGCGCACGATTGACCTCTTGCTGGATAGCTGGACACACCCTAGCCCCGGCTTGCCCAGCATCATGCAAATCTTCGCGCAGGCCGAGCTATCGGCCAAAGAAGCCGAAACCCTGCTGATCGACACCTTGGGCCGCGTCGCCTTCGAGGTCTTGCCCGAAGCGCCAGACGCCCCCCCACAAGGCGCGCCCCTGCGTAACTGTATTCTGCAACACTTGGGCGACCTAGCCGAGTATTACGGCCTCAATAGCAACGAGGTGCGCGGCTTCCTGAATGAAAACACGGGTGTGCTGGTGGGCACGGGCGAGGCGTTCCGCTTTGCGCATGGTGCGTTTCATCTGTATTTCTTGGCCGAACACGCGCGCAACGCGCGCCACACCCCGCCCAACCGGGATAACCCGACCGCGTTGGTGCGCGGCTGGTTGGACGCCTATCCGCAGGTGTGGCACCGGGCACTGTTGATGTTGGCCGATTTGTTGGTGGATGACGACGTTGGCCGCACCGGGCAACTGTGGGATTTGCTGGCCGAGTTGATCGGCGACCATCTGCCGGACGACCCCGATGCGCCCCCGGTGGCCGCCCAAGCCGAAGCCATCTGGACCGCCTGCCACATTGTCTATGCTTATCATCTGCACGAAGGCCCCTTGCGCCGGCTCGAACGCGCGGTGTTCGAACCCCTTAAAGATTGGCTCTTGGCTCTGCTGGCCACCGCCGACCAACCGCGCGACCCCCAAGCCCCCGCCCAAACCGACCTGCCGCGTCGGGCCACGCTCGGCACATTTCTGGGCCACTTGGGCGATCCCCGCCCCGGCTTAGACCTCCACCAACCCGATTATTGGGTGAACATCCCGTCGGGGCGCGCCTTATTGGGCGTTGGCGACCAACCCGACCCCTTTGGCGCGTTGGACAGCGGTACGGATGAATGGCACGACGTCCCCGCCTTCGCTATCGCGCGCTACCCTGTCACGGTGGCCCAATACGAAGCCTTTGTGGCGGCGGGGGGCTACCAGCAAGAGCGTTTCTGGATAGCAGGCGATGACCGCGCCGGGTGGGCATGGTGCCAGGGGCGCTCGCAACCGGGCCTGGCCTGGCAAGACCCCGCCTGGCATATCCCCAACCATCCCGTCATCGGCGTCACCTGGTACGAAGCCAGCGCCTATTGCCGTTGGTTGGGCGAGCAACTCGGCGCGCGTGTGCGCCTGCCCACCATCCTAGAGTGGGTACGCGCGGCCCGCGCGGATACCGACCAGATTTTCCCCTTTGGCAACACCTTGCACCCTACCCATGCCAACGTGTATCACAGCCATATTGGGGGCACATCGGCAGTGGGGCTGTTTGTGGAGGGCGGCTCGCCCTTTGGCGTGATGGATTTATGCGGTAATGTCTATGAATGGGCCCAAGACCCGATCCAAGTGCAACGCTCCGAGGAACAAAGCGCCCGGCACTATCCGTTATTAGGCGGCAGTTGGGCGAGTTATCCTGGGTTTTGCCGCATCAATGCCCGGTTCTACGAAGCGCCGAGCTTCCAAACCACCTATTGGGGGTTCAGGATGCTGCAAGCGCCATCGTAGGCTCACATCCACGACCTGTCACCGGATTCCGGTTAGCGGCGACAGGCGACAATGCGACAGGTCACGTGTCGCTGCGGCGTGTCACTGTGTCGCATGTCGCGCATACCAAATCAATGTGACACGCCCCCGCGCAGCACATACGCCTCCGCGCCATCGACATTCGTTTTGATGAGCATCCCGGCCCGCTCCAGGTCTTCGGCGGTTTGGCGCGCAACCTTGGCCGGAATATGCAAATTGCGATACACGTCGCGCAGCTTCCGACCGCGCCCGTCCGAGGTGCGGAACGCCGCCAGCATCTTCTCTTGCAAGCTCATCTCGCGGCTAGCCTCGCTGAAACGGTCGAGTGGAAGACGCTGGAAGGTCAGGAGCTAGACGACTACCGCGATCTCAAGCTGACGCTGACCCGCGATCCGGCGGACTGGCAGCCCTATAACCCGAATGCCGAGTGCGATGCCCGTATTGAAGCCGAGGACTGTACACTGACCCGATCCACCAATATACGACCTTTGATCAAGAAGATGACAATCCAAAGGTCGAACCCGCTGTCCCTGATTTCGATCTGTAAACGAATGCCCGGCACGTCGCCGGGCTTATCTGTGCCAATTCTTATGAAATTAGTACTCTGTCGATTGCCCGACGAGGGCTAAGTCGAGTCTCACGAGTTGGATATCCAATGCGAAACGGCATGATGCCATCCCAGGTGGGATCATGCGTAGCTGCTCAGGCTATGCCAATTCTTCCCCCTCACCCCCTTAATCCCCCTCTCCCAAACGCCGCTTTGCGGCTGGTAGAGGGG
>DAOTVD010000155.1:0-2888 GCA_034437075.1 Anaerolineae bacterium | reverse complement strand
CAATCGGCGGGCGATCTGATGGCCACGCATGGCAACCATTTCAAGCTGATTATCTTCGATGAAGTGCATCATCTGCCCGCGCCGCGCTGGGGCGAAATCGCGCTGATGTCCCCCGCACCATGTCGCCTGGGCTTGACCGCGACCTATCCCCATGCCCACGAAATGCAGGATGAGCGCTGGGATTTGGCCGACCTGATCGGGCCGATTGTCTACGACCAACACATCGATGACCTGGCCGGGGATACCCTGGCGGATTATCGCACCGAGCGCGTGCTGATCGACCTGACCGACGCCGAGCGCGACCAGTACAACGCGGATTACGCCATCTATACGGCCTTCATGCGCGCTCGCAATTTGCGCCACTCGCATGGTCCGCACTGGCTGCAAGAACTCATGCGCCTGAGCGCCTTCGACCAGGGCGCGCGCGATGCGCTGTTGGCCCGCCAACGCATTATGAAGCTATTGGCCAACGCGCAGGAAAAGTTCCGCGTGCTAGAAGATCGCCTGCGCGAGCACATTCACGAGCATGTCTTAATCTTCACCGAACACAATGACACGGCTTACACCATCGCGCGCAAGCATCTGATTCCGGTCATCACCCACGAGACCAAAGCCGAAGAGCGCAAGCATATTCTGGAAGCCTTCAGCGCGGGCGACTATCCCGCGATTGTGACCTCGCGCGTGCTGAATGAAGGCGTGGACGTGCCCGCCGCGAAGGTCGCGATTGTGTTGGGCGGCACGGGCGGCGCGCGCGAGTACATTCAGCGGCTAGGGCGCGTGTTGCGCAAGAAGGGCAACCGCGAGGCGCTGCTGATCGAGATCGTGGCGCGCAATACCACCGAGCAAACCAAGGCCCAGCGCCGCAAACGAGGCACAAAACGTGCTAACCGGTGACCTCATCCGCCCGCGCGTGACGACCCGTCAGGGCGAAATCGTCATCCGCTGGGTGGACGTGGCGAGCGCGCATTGGCTGGCCACCGCCGCCGACCTGATCGAGCGCTTCGCGGGCTGCGCAGGTCAGCCGCGCCATGTATGGGATGCTGCGCTAGAGGGCTATATCGGCAATTCGCTGGATTATGTCGTGATGCGCGGCCTAGCCAAGGTGCTATATGATGCCGCGACCTTCACGCCCCGCGAGACACCCCTGCCGCCGAGCGACTTTCGGCGGGCGGTTTTTGCGCGCGGGCCGGTCTTCTCCTCGCCGGATTTGTTTTTTCCGCATACGCGCGAGGAACTCCTGAGCGATGCCACCGACGACCCCGCGCCAGAGACGATCCTCTTTGCTGACCGACCCGCCGAGTATATTCTGACTGATCCTGGCCCGGAGTGGTCGCCGCGCGGCTTGCTAGAGCGCTACAATCTGGAACTGGCGCGCGGGGCGCTGTATTGGGCGCGCGAAGTCCGCATCGAGATTCACGACAATTACAAAGATTTCTGGCGCTACATCAAGCTGTTCAAGCTCATGTTTTGGGCGGAGGCGCTGCCGGGGGGCGGTTATGCCGTGACGCTGGATGGGCCGATTTCGCCTTTCGTGAATTCGACGACGCGCTACGGGCGGCAGTTCGCCGCGTTTTTGCCCGCGCTGATGCTGTGCGAGCGGTGGCGCATGGTCGCGAATGTACGTTATGCGCGTGATTGGTGGGAATATTACCTGGATGCTTCGTTCGATCTGGTCTCGCATTTCAGCGCCAGCGCCGCGTTCGATAGCCGCATGGAGGCCGACTTCGCCGCTGAGTTTCATGCCAAGTTCGGGGATACGCGCGGCAAGTGGACGCTCGACCGCGAAACCGAGGTCGTTTTGCTGGGCACGACGGTCATGATCCCGGATTTCACGCTGACGCACAAAGACACCAGTCAGACGATCCTCATCGAGATCATGGGTTTCTGGCATCCGCGCTACATCGAGCGCAAGCTGGCGAAAGTTCGCGCCGCCAAGCTGGATAACTTCATGCTGCTGATTTACGAGGGGGTTAATGTGACGGATGAGCAACTGACGGACATCCCCGCCGAGGTGCTGCACTTCAAGAACAAGCCGATTCTGAAGGACGTCCTCGCCCGCGCGGAGATGATGCTTGGTGGGAGATAGGCGGGACTTTAGGGGGATGAAGGTGAGAAATCATCATCCGCTGCTGCCTCGAAAGCCTCTTGTAGAATCCGACTGCGCTGTTCGGCGGGCATCAACAACAGTTCTTCGGCAGAAAAATGTGCTTTGTTTGTCGCTATGCCTTCTGTTTGGGTAGCGGTTAGGTCTTGCAATAGCTCGATGATTAGCGACTTGCGTTCTTCATAACTGAGCGTGCGAACTTGTTCCAGGATGCGATGCTCATATCAGATGCTCCAATCGTTTTGTTCCATTATAGCTGACCGCCCAGGGTCATGAGGGAGCTTTCTCGACGAAGTGTCACAGTCATTTAGACAAAGTGTGACACGTGACATGTGACAGTTAATAAGCTGCAAGTGGATAATTCGTTCTGCGACTAGCACGCTAATCTCATATTATGTGTCACGTGTCACATGTCACACGCATCCCGAAAACGTGTGACACTTTACAGGTGCGGTATATTCACCTAGCATATTTGAAGGGAATTGGACTTGATGGGGCGTGACAATGCCAAATAAAGACATTGAATACTATTTGCGGTTGCCTTATATCATCGAACTTATCCCGGATGAGGATGGTATGTGGTTTGCTCATATTCCACTCTTGGAAGGCTGCATGACCAACGGCCATAGCCGCGAAGATGCATTGCAGATGCTGGACGATGCCAAACAGCTTTGGCTAGAAACCGCGCTCGAAATAGGCCAGAATATTCCTGAACCCGAGACGAGTTCCGCGCCGACATCCTAAAGCGTCCATCAACAAACAAGCCCCCTAGCGCGTAGAGGGC
>DAOTVD010000154.1:0-4400 GCA_034437075.1 Anaerolineae bacterium | reverse complement strand
AATACACGCCCAACGGCGGAACCATCACCATTCGCGCAGCCCAAAAAGCCGAGCAGGTCGCGATTAGTGTGACGGATACGGGGGTCGGGATGTCGCCAGAGGAGCTCGAAAAACTGGGCACGAAATTCTGGCGTTCTGACAATGAACACACGCTCAAGCAACGTGGCACGGGGCTTGGGTTTAGCATCACGCGCCAATTAATCCATCTGATGGGGGGTGAAATGACCATCGAGAGCACGGTCGGCGAGGGCAGTACGTTCACTATCCACATGCAGGCCAGCCATTAACCATGCATGTCTTTTTATCGCCTCATTTGGATGACGCCGCGCTCAGTTGTGGTGGGATCATCGGGCAATTAGTGGCCCGGGGCGAGGCTGTACACGTTATCACGATCATGGCCGGCTTTCCGCCGCAGCCACTCCCGCGCACGCCCTTGATTGAAGACCTGCATGATCGCTGGGCACTGGGGGCGGATGCCGTCACCCAGCGCCGAGCCGAAGACCAAGCCGCGCTGGGGTTGCTTGGTGCGACGGTTGAACATCATGATGTGCCCGATTGCCCATACCGCATGGACAAAAACGGTCAAGCGCTATACACGACCAACGTCATGTTATTCGGAGCCATTCACCCAGATGACCCGGCCAGGGAGATTGCGCTAGCGTTACCCGCCCAGGCGACTCACATTTACGCGCCTTTGGGCGCGGGGGGGCATGTTGACCACCGGATTGTAAGCGAGCTTGGCCAAAATTTGATGCAAAAGATGGCAGTTTTCTTCTACGAAGAGTATCCTTACAGTGCAAGCAGCGGAGAAGGAGCACGCATCACCTACGGTTCTAAGGTGCAGTTGGTCGGTTCAGCCGCTGTAGAAGCTGCGCGCGCACGCTTTAGCCAGCGCCTACACGCGACAACCATTTCGCTTAGCCCCACCGACTTGCGCCGCAAAATTGATGCCATCGCCTGCTACGCATCGCAACTGAGCACATTTTGGCACGATCACGCCGATATGGCCGCGCGCGTCGAGCAATACGCCCGGGAAGTAGCGCCAGATGCGCCAAACGGTGCCGAACGATTATGGATATGGAAGGAGCAACCCTTATCGTGAGCCAGCAACATCTTGATGAAGCCTTACAGATGATTGATACGTTGGCCGAGAAACTCGGCCCAACTGCCCAGAACGATCTGGCCGCCCTACGCCAGACCATCGCGACGGCCCAACAACACGGCGAAGGGCAAGATGCCGACCAATTGCGCGCCACTTTGGAGGAGCAAATTGTCGAGAACAGCAAATTTATCTCGGTGATGGTGCACGAAATCCGCAAGCCACTTACCAGTATTCGCGGTTACGCCGATATGCTTGGCAAGAATGTAATGGGCGAACTGAACGAGATGCAATCGCAATTTGTCGAGACGATTCGCAAAAACACCATCAGCATGGAAACTCTTGTGTCCGACATCAGCGATATTTCCAAGTTGCACTCGGGGCGCCTGCAACCGGCCCAAAAGATGGAAATGTACAAAAATATCGCGATGCAGCTTGAAAAAGACATGGCTGGCCAAGCGCAAGAACGCGAGGTCGCGCTGGTTTTCGACACGCCGGAGGGCTTACCCCTGCTGAATACGGATACCGCGCGGATCACCCAAGCGCTACGCAAGCTGATCGACAACGCCATTAAGTATACCCCGGCGGGAACGGGGCAGGTGATCGTGCGTGCGGAGAATGGCGGCGATAAACTGCATGTGCATGTCGAGGACAATGGCATCGGCATCACTGCCGAGGAGCAAGCCCGCCTGGGCGAGCTATTCTTTCGCGGAGATCAAGAACAGGTAACCTCGACTAAAGGGTATGGCATGGGCCTGCCCATTGCGATGGCGTGTGTCTCGCTTATTGGGGGCGAACTCGCCTGGCAGAGTACACCCGGCCAGGGCACGATCTTCACGATTACTTTGCCAGCCATGCAGTAATGGTGTATGATTAGTTAAGCTTTACAGGGCCACAAAACTATGCTATAGTGCTGCGACCCTGAATAAGACCCAACGCAAATCGTCCCTGGTGACGGTTTATTTTTATTGGATGTAGACGAGGGTATAGTCATGATGGATGAGACCTATTTCATCACGCCAGACGGCCTGAAGAAGATCGAAAAAGATTTGCAATACCTGATAACTGTGCGTCGTCCCCAGGTGGCCGAACGCTTGCATAACGCGCTAGCCGAGGGGGGAGAGCTTGGCGAAGACGCTGAATATGAAGATGCCAAAAACGAACAAGCATTTGTCGAAGGTGAAATCGCCCGCCTAGAATTGATCCTCAGTAATGCGGAGGTCATCAGCGAAGAAGGCGCGAAAGACCAGGTGCGGTTAGGCACATGGGTGACGCTGGTCGAAAAAGGCACAGAAGACGAAGAAGTGTATCACATTGTCGGAGAGGCCGAAGCCAACCCCGCCGAAGGTAAAATCTCGTATAAGAGCCCGCTGGGGTCGGCCCTGATGGATCATCGCATTGGTGATGAAGTCGCTGTCGAGGCGCCCGATGGGGAATTGGTGTTTATTGTGCGTGCGATAGAATAAGCCGTTCAGGATTAAAGGGGGAAAGTTCATGCCAGCATCCGGTCAGGAGGTCGCCAATCTGGATTATAACGCCGTGCTCGACCATCTGGGGGCCGGCTTACTCATCTTTAACCAGCAAAACCAACTCGTCCTTGATAACAATGTGGCGGCGCGCATCCTTGGCCCAAATATCGAAATGATTCGCACGATGGGCTGGCAAGCGCTGGTCATGATTATCGATGCTCAAACCGCCGACCGCCCCCGCGCGGATGAATTGCGCCAAAAAAGCCAGCGGAGCGGCGACGCTATCCGGTTTAGCATTTTGCTTTCCGGCACCTACATGCCCTGCTGGATTTCCGTCTTCCCTGGGATGAATGGCCAACCCTTTACCCAAGTGGTGATCGCCAACCCCGATTGGAGCGCCTTGCAAGAACTGATGAGCACGTTTCGCTCGGAGGCGCGTTCTGCGATTAACGACACCAGCGGCCATGCGAATTTCATCCGCAATTTGATGACCAAACCGCCCGCGAATATCACCGCCAAGCAGTTGGGCGAAAAAGCGCTGGGCATGGTGAATCTGATCTCTAAGGAGATGCACCAACTACAACGCCTGGTTGATCTGTTGCACCGTTTAGAACTCATCCGCATCGGGCAATTACCCGAGCGCATCCAGCAGACCCAACGCGCGATTGACCTGGAAGAGTTTCTGGAAGACTTTCTGGAAGAACTGAACGAAGAAGCCCAGGTGAATCCTGCTTTGGATGCCGGATTCTACTATGAACGCCTACACATCGAAATGGATGAACCGCTTTATGTGCGCGCACCAAAAGCGATGCTGCGTAGCATCCTGCGCGACTTAATCTACAATGCCTTTAGCTATAGCGAGCCACCCAGCCCGGTAACGTTACGCATTGAATCCGCGTCGCAAGGGCGCCATATTCAGTTTGATGTGATCGATGAAGGCTGCGGCATCGCAGAGCGTGAAGAAGACCGCGTGTTCGAGCCCTTCCAACGCGCCCGCCAACCCCAGGTCATGCGCGAACATGGCTATGGCCTGAGCCTCTACCTCAGCAAGGCCGAAGTCGAAACCATGGGCGGGCGTATCTGGTTCGAGAGCCAAGAAGGTGTGGGCTCGGTGTTTAGCTTCAAACTGCCAAATGCCGGGGGCTCGACATAGCCGCCTAAACCTGCTAGAGTTTTTGTAAGACGAAACGAACCAACACAGGGGAGCCCACACCTTGGGCTGAGAGGGTGCTCTGCACCGACCCTCGGAACCTGATCCAGGTGATACTGGCGTAGGGAGTGTGTGACATTGCAGCCTATATGCATATGCCTCGCCACTATACGCCAGTAGTGGCGCTTGTTGTTGTGGGGGCGTTTCCCAAGAAACTGACACATTTTACAGGAGGCAACATGCTTGCTTTTCGTCGTATGACCATCAGCGTGATCTTGCTAGGCTTGCTGGGCGTGGCCTGGCCCGGTGTCGCCCAAGAGGATGAGGTTGTGCTGCTGACGCACGATAGCTTTGCAATTAGCGAAGACGTTTTGGCCGCTTTTGAAGAAGAAACTGGCCTGCGTGTTCAGGTCGCGCGCCTGGGCGATGCCGGAACGCTGACCAATCAAGCGGTCTTGAGCGCCGGCAATCCCCAAGGCGATGCCATTTTCGGCATGGATAATACGTTTTTGTCGCGTGCGCTAGGGGGCGACATCTTCGCGCCCTATACCCCGGCTAATATTGACGTCGTGCCCGAGGCTTTCATCCCCGTCAATGGCGCTGGCCAAGTAACGCCCATCACCTATGGTGACGTGTGCATTAACTACGACCGCGCGTACTTCGAAGAAAACGACCTGGAAAT
>DAOTVD010000153.1:0-2807 GCA_034437075.1 Anaerolineae bacterium | reverse complement strand
CCTTGGGCACCGACTCGGAATTGCAAGCCTTTGTGGTTGAACCGGGGGATACGGCGCAAATGGTCGGAGTGCGCTTGGTGACACAGGGATTCATCCGCAACGGGTCGCTCTTTGCGCGTCATTTGCGCTACGACGGCCTGGATGATGATTTGCGAGCGGGGACATATTTCATTAGCGAGAATATGACCATCCCGCAGATCAGCGAGCGTTTGGTTGATCCTAACCCCGTGACGCTGCGCCTGACGGTGATCGAAGGTTGGCGCATGGAACAAATCGCCGCCTGGATCGACCAACAACCTTTGCTGGATTACTCTGGCAATGATTTTCTGGCGATTGTGGGCCAGGGCGCGCCCTTACCGCCCGATTTTCAGAGCCAGTACGACATCCCCTCGGGTGCTTCGCTGGAGGGCTTTCTATTCCCGGCCACGTATCAAGTGCCGTTGACGGGCGATGTTATCAGCTTACGGGATGCGATGCTGGATGCCTTTGCGCGCAATGTCAGCGCGGCCATGCAGCGTGACGCGCGCGCCCAAGGGCTGACGATGTACGAGGTCGTGACGCTAGCCGCCATCGTGGAGCGCGAAGCCGTTATCGCGGAAGAACGCCCCCAAATAGCAAGCGTTTACCTGAATCGCCTGGAAATCGGCCAACGCCTGCAAGCCGACCCCACCACCCAATATGGCTTGGCCGGGCCCGGTGACTGGTGGCCCCAGATAACCGTTGCCGATTACCAGAATGTGCATCCCTACAATACCTATGTGATTGATGGCCTGCCGCCGGGCCCTATCGCTAACCCTAGCTTGTCCTCTATGCGCGCCGTGATCTATCCTGCGGTCACGCCCTACTTTTTCTTTCGCGCGGCGTGCGATGGCTCGGGCTTGCACCAATTTGCTATTACCTTCGAAGAGCATGTAGCTAACGCTTGCCCCTAACGCCTATCGTGCATATCATCTTAATGTACTCAGAATGGATGAGGGAATAGCACCGTGGCCAAACTCAATAACGTGTTCATTTCCTATTCTCGGCGGGATAAAGACTTCGTACAGCGCTTGGATGCGGCGCTGCGCGAACAAGGGCTCGACCCCTGGATTGATTGGGAGGACATTCCCCCCTCGGTGGATTGGATGCAGGAGATTTTAGAAGGCATTGAAGCTGCCTCGTCGTTCATTTTTGTCATCAGTCCAGACTCGATTAAATCCAAAGTGTGTTTTGCCGAGGCCGAACATACCTTCACTAATCATAAACAGATTGTGCCCATTGTCCGCCGTGACATCGAGATGCCCACGCGGCGGCGCGGCGGACGTAGTACGGATGACATCAGTGAGGTCATTTCGCCGCTAGACCGCGCCTACGCTGCCCTGGGTTTCGAAAGCGATGCCGAACGCCTCAGCCAGATGTTGGGTGATTACAACTGGATTTTCATGCGCGAAACCGACGACTTCGATGCTGGGGTCCAGAAAGTTTTGCTCGCCATCCGTACAGATTTCGACTATATCGAAATGCACACACGTCTTTTGTTGCGAGCCAATGAATGGCAAGAACGCAACCGAGATCGCAGTTCGCTTTTGCGCGGTAGCGACCTGCGCGAGGCCGAAACCTGGCTAGAACAAGGCCGCACCAAACAACCCGCCCCAGCCCCTATACAAGAGGCTTTGGTTAAGGCCAGCCGCCGCGCGGCCATGATGCGCTTGCGCTTGCAATTCGCAGGGGCTGCCTATGCTTTGATCGTCGCGCTGTTGGCCATTCTGGCCTTTTTTGCCTTCCAGGATGCCGATGAGCAACGGCGCCTAGCCGAAGAAGCACGGCGCGATTTGCAGGTCGAAAGCAGTATCCGCGCCACGGAACAATCCGATGCACTCTTTTCTGCCGAAGAAATTGCCCTGGCGGCCCAGGCTCGCATTTTACTCATGGATATAGCAATTAGACCTCAAATAAAATTTTGCGCCAACTGACGCGATATATCGCGTCCCTACGAGGATATTTTCGTAGGGACAGCATACATGGGTAGCTCTACACGATAGCGTGGTCGTCTCGAATCGCATCATGTCTGACGGTTTTCGCAGCTTGAAAAAGGTCAAAAGAGTTCAGGTTAGTTCAAAATTGGCTGAGTTGGGCAGTTTTTGGCCTAAAAATCAGCGACCACGTTATTCTGCGGTGCTACCCATGGCTTCTCACTCCCTGTTTTTCGCAAAACAAGTGTGCGAGCGAACCCCCTTTTTGGCTAGACCACGTTATTCTGTGGCGCTACCGGCAGCATTACTGGCCTGGACTTTGTGCGGGATGCCGCCCGATTTGTATCCGCCTCGAATGATGGGACGGTCTGGTTGTGGGATATTTTGGCGCCGGATGCGCAGTCGCGCATATTCGAAACAGAGGAACAACTGATTGATGTGGCCGTGCAACCTGGGGGAAATTTGCTCGTTGCCAGCACAGCCAGCGCTGGGCTAGTGGTGTGGGACATCGAAACTGGCGACATCGTTACGCGCCTGAGCGGCCATAGCGGGCAGGTAAACAGTGTAGCCTTTAATGCGGATGGAACGCGCTTGCTATCCGGTTCCACAGATCGCACGGTGTTGGTATGGGACATGACGAGTTTTTCGGTGTTGCAAACGCTAGAAGGCCACACCGATTGGGTGATGGATGTGCTTTTTGTGCAGCCCGATTTGGGGCTGACCGCTAGCTTTGATAGCGAGGTTTTGCTCTGGCGGATGCAATCGCGCGAACAACTTATCGCCTGGGTGTGCCAGAATCGCTATGTGCGGGCGCTCGAAACCCAAGAAGCCGCGCGTTTTGGGTTGTTTCGGGAT
>DAOTVD010000152.1:0-14703 GCA_034437075.1 Anaerolineae bacterium | reverse complement strand
GCTGTGGATCATCGAACGCAGCGCGAACCTGAACGACCTGTTGATGTTTATGGAATGGCGCGGTGCTGGTCGCCAACCGCTACCCGATGAACTCATCATCCGTACGCACGACATCCCCGAACCGCCGGAAAGCTTCAGCAATGGCATGTTGCGCCGCGCGTTTCGCCTGGCTGCCGAAGTGCTGAACGTGCCCGAGCAAGTCGCTGCTTGGCTGCGCGAAGCCAACCTAGCCGATTTGCCCGACGATAACCAACCCTATCGCGGGGCGCCCATCAGCCAACTGGGCTTGCACGAAGAAATTACGCTCTCGATTATCGCCATGCTGCATCGCCAGACGCGCGAGCCCATCGCGCCCACCCCCGCGCGGGGGCGTTTTACGGTAGAGAATGGCGGCTTTCGCCTGGATGGCCAGCCCTTCCGCTTTGTGGGCGTCAACCTGCGCGAACTGGCATACTATAACTACCCCACCTGGCTGCCCTGGCCCCAACCCCAACACATTGACCAACAACTGGATACCGCTAAGGCGATGGGCGCGCAGGTCTTCCGGCTGTATGCACCTTATAATCGCGCCCCAGATGGCCGCGAACGCACCAGCAGCGCAGAAGCCATCACGCGCATTAAAACCGTGCTGGACAAAGCCCGCGACCGGGATATGTACGCGCTCATCACCCTAGATGACGCCAAATGGAGTAATTTCAACGTCGCGCCGACCGACGTCGCGTACTATCGCAATCCTGATAACCTGTACAATATGAAATACTATTACGAGGGCTATCGTAAAACCTTAATCCCCTTTATTGAGGACGTCGTTGGCGCGCTAGGCGAGCATGAATCCGTCTTTGCGTGGGGCATCATCAACGAGGCGCAGGTGCACCCGTACATCCCCCCCACCACCTCACAGGCGGATTGCCTGGCCTTTCTGGACTTTTTCCGCCACACGAGCGAGATCGTGCGTAGCCTGGCGCCCGGCCACCTCATCACCACCAGCATTGAGTCCGCGTATCATCTTTTTGTGCGCAATGCCTACCATGGCAAGCGCTATGCCGATGCGCTCTACGGCCTCGACACGCTCGATTTCGCCACCGTACACAGCTATCAATACAAAAACGACATGGCCAAAACCCTGGGCCATAACGATAGCCACGGACGCCTCGAAGCCCAGCGCGCGCGCGCGGTCTGGCGCAAGCCGTTGGTCATCGAAGAAATGGGGCCGGTGGGCGGCAAGGGGCGGGGCGATGCCGCCGGGTGGGTTTCTCGCGCGTTGGATGAATGGTTCGGCCTGGGCGTAGCCGGGTGCATGCAATGGGCTTTTTCTGCCACGGATGGGAATATCGGCGTCGGGGATTTTGACTCTGGCATGCACAAAGGGCCCGCCAATGATGACCAGTTGCCCACCCACGACTGGGACGCGCTGTTTAACGTCTATCGCAGGTGGGGCCAGCAATTCTGGGTGAGTTAGCGCACCCAGTAAAACGCGGTGCGCTGGTCGGGCGTCAGGGCGGCCAGGGCTTCTTGATAGGCCAGGTGCAGGGCCTCGGCGCTGGGCGGGCGCGCGGCGGGGTCTTTGGCTAGTGCGCTGAGGATGACGGACTCTAGCTCGGGCGGGAAGTTGCGCATGATCGCCGTGGGCCGGGGGGGCTCTTGAAACAGATGCGCGCGCACGATGGTCATAACGTTGTCGTCATCGAAGGGCAGTTCGCCCAGCAGCATTTCGTATAAGATCACACCCAG
Organism: Anaerolineae bacterium; assembly: GCA_034437075.1. Taxonomy (GTDB): domain Bacteria; phylum Chloroflexota; class Anaerolineae; order Aggregatilineales; family J027; genus DAOTVD01. The sequence goes on along the minus strand of DAOTVD010000152.1, from coordinate 12,972 downwards.
GCTATACAGGTCGGCCCGAAAGTCCGGCGGTTGGTCATCCTTGCGCGTGATGGATTCCGGCGCGGTGTAGTGCGGCGTACCCACACTGGCCCCGGCGATGGTCAGGGTCTGGTCGATGCCAGGGCGCTTGGCCAGGCCGAAATCAATGAGATAGTAGTGATAGTCGCCCGGTGTGGTCGTATCCACCAGGATATTCTCGGGCTTTAAGTCCCGGTGGATGATGTTGGCCGCGTGGCCTGCCGTCAACGCGCCACAGATATGAGCCACAAAGCGGTCGGCATCCTGGGGCGAAAAACGCTCTTTTTCGAGCAATTCGTGCAAGCTGGGCCCCACGATGAGCGGCATAATCATAAACAGCTTGCCCGCCTGATAGCCATAATGCAGGATGGGCAAAATATGCGGATGCGTCAGATTTTGGCTCATCTGAATCTCGCGTATAAAACGCATACGCGCATCTTCGTTTAAGCCATCCATCAAAAATTTGATGGCTACGAGCGTGCCGTCTGGCCCCTGGCCTTTGTATACATCGCCAAACGCGCCGCGCTGAATATGGTCTTGCACGGTGTACCCGCCGAAGATTTGTCCGCTTAAGGTGGATGGCATGGCCTGCTCCTCTAGTCAAACCCTGAAATGCAAAATAACCTATCCTCCAACGCTAGTATAACCTACCTAATACGCTTCTTCGAAACGTGCGCGCGTTAGAATTTCGAATTGGCCATCCATAACGATTTGGGCGGTGGCCGCGTGCACGGGGTCGCGTTGGTCGTTAAACGAGAAATCGCCCAAGGGCGTCGCAAAATCTTCGATGCGCGTCAGTTGAGCACGGATGTCGTCTGGCGCAGCGGAATCCCCGCAGCGCAACGCGGTGGCGAAAAGCCAGGCCGCGGTATAGGCTTGGGCGGCAAATTGATCGGGCAATGCGTTAAAGCGTGTCTGGTAATCGGCCACGAATTGCATATTGAGCGGGTTATCGGAACTAACATGCCAGGCCGCGCCGATGACGATGCCCTCGGCATTGTCGCCGCTTTCGGCCAGCAGGCCCGGCGCGTTAAAACCATTGTTGCCCACGATGATACCTTCGTAGCCCAACTCGCGGGTTTGGTTCACTAACGGGATCGCCTCCGCGATGAGCGCAGCCATGAAGATAGCGTCCGGCTCGGCGGCGATGAGGTTGGTCAGTTGGGCGTTAAAATCGACCTCGCCAGTCTGGAAAGTTTCTTCGCGCACGATGTCGATATTCAGTTCCGCGCTGATCTCCCGAAACACTTCTGCACCTGTAACGGTAAAATCGTCGTTATCGCTATAAATGAGCGCGGCCTCGTTCACAACGCCAAAGGTGTGCAGTTCTTCCACCGCCGCGCGGATTTGGGCGTCGTCCAGCAGCCCCACGCGAAAGATAAACGGCCCCATAGCCGTGATGCCTGCGGCCAAGTTCGTCACGCCGATCACCGGAATCCCGGCCTCTTGCGCGACCGGGTCGGCGGCGAATGCCTGGCGCGAGAAACTCGGCCCGATAACGCCGATGACCTCATCCTCATCAATGAGTTTTTCCATAGCCGCGATGGCACCTTCGTTGTTATCGCCGCTATCTTCGTAAATGCCGCGCAGCGTCGCGCCGTTCAGATAGCCACTGCTGTTGATTTCGTCGATGGCCAATTGAATTCCCTGCTGTTGGGGAATGCTATATTGCGCCGTGACGCCCGTCAGGCCCAAATTCACGCCCAACGGGATCGACTCGGGCAGATTCTGGGGCGTAGCGCAAGCCTCCCAGGCACCCAGGCGCGCCTCCGTCGTGGTTTGCAGGGGGGCGGTGCTGGCCGTGGCCGCCACGGCAGCCGTGGCCTCGGACGCGGTGTCTTCGGCGGCGTCGTCATCGCTCGTGCAGGCGGCCAGCGCGCCCCCCAACATGACGAGCGCCATCAAGCGCCCTAATCGGTGTCGCATGGTGTTCTCCCTTGGTTAGGTGATATGGATAGACTATACGGGCATGGGCTGTTAATCGACAAGACCGCGCTAGCGGCTAGGCGGCTAGCGTGAGGGGTTCGGTTCACCCACCCCCAACCTTATGGGCTTAGCGGCAGGTGAACCCCGCCAGGCCAAACCCGCCGGGGCTCGGCCTGGGGCACGCGCTATTCGCGCGGTAAGTCTTGGACAGTGCCGTTAGTCAGAACAACGAAGGGCGAAAAGACCCAGCCATTGATACCTTGATAGTCGATGCGATACCACGCACCACTTTGCGAGCGCGCCACGATCAAGAAGGCGGCATCTTGGGGCAAAATGCCGACTTCGTTACCCGTGCGCGGCGCGCTACGGATCACCAATTCTTCGGTCGCAAAGCCCGTTACTTCGATGTTGGGCAGTTGGGCCTCCGAGCCTACAAAGCTGGGGAAGATGCGCACCGGCGTGCGCTCGTTGCGATAGATGAAGCGCGTGGCCACCCACCCCGTGCGGCCATCGCCCAGGTCGATGAGATACCACCCGTTATCATCCGTAACGCCCAAAATGGGGAAGGACTGATACAAAAAGACCATATCGATGCGCTCGGCCTGCACGGTGGGGTTCGCGCGGACGTGCAAGCGCCCGGTCGCGACATGCGCGCGCGCTTCGTCAAAGTCGATTTCGGACGGGAACAGGAAATCGACATTGAAGCCGCCGCGCGCGTCTTGCGTGCTGGGGTCGATCACGGCCACCGGGTCTTCCAAAAAGAGGCATTCGGCCAGCAAGCCCGCGTCCGCCGCGCCATCGAACATCTCGATAGTGAAGCGATTATCGCCCGCTTCCAGGTTCACATCCGCGAAGAATTCACGGAACGAACCGCCCACAAATTGGTCGATCACCACTTGATCGTTGACGAAAAAGCGCACGCCGTCATCCACCCCGATGCGAAACCGGAAGCGCCCGCCCTGGGTGAAATTAAGCGTGGTCGTCCAGCGCGCGCTCCAGCCATCGGCAGGCACCGCCCGGTAGGGGGCCGTGTTGCCCCAGTTGATCGACATGTTCGATTCTTGCGTCGTCAGCACTGCCGGGTCGGTTAGGCTGGTGTTGGCATAGTAAGCCACATTCCAAACTGGGTTTGTGGTGCCCGTGCGTTGGTTGCAAAAGACGGTGGGCGAGCGGCGCGAATCCATGCGCGTATCTGCCGTGACCGCTTGTTCGCGGCCTGCTGGGGTTGTGGCGTCTGTGTAGCTAATGCGCAACGTATCGCCCGGCTGAACATTAATGATGCCATCCTGGAACCCTTCGCGCGCGTCATCCGGGGTTAGGGCTGTGGCGACGGTGCCTTCATAGACGCCTTCTTGATCGCCGCGCCGCGCGAAAATGCGCGTTTCGAAGTCCTGAGTACGGGTATTGGTGACCGTGACGGTGATCGATTCCGTATTGCCAAGATTCGGCTCGCGCACGATATAGTTGATCGTCCCCCCCACGATGAGCGAAGCAGGCGCTTCGATGGTCGTTAAGGTGCCGATATTGCCAATATTCAAGTCGGCGGTGATCGTGCGGGGGTTACCGTCGGGGGTCACTGTTTCGTTGTATTGCGCGCGGATGACATGCCCAACGCGCGAATTCAAGCCGCGTTCGCCCGAGTTCACCGCTAGGCTAAACACGCCTTCGGTGCCCGTTTCTTGCAGCGTATAGGTATTTTTGGGCGAGTCGATGGTCACATTCCAAATCGTGACCTGCACCGTATCGTTATTCCCGCCAGGCGTATCGTTTTGGTCAACATCGCGCACGGTGATCGTAGAAGATTGCGCAGCAAAGATCGCCACCGGGGACCATTCAATCGTGGCCGTATCCAGCCCGCCGATGGTAATGTCCGCTTGGCGGGTGACGGGTGTCACCCCGCTGGCGGTGGGCGTGTCGTTATACAGCACGCGCAGGCGGTCACCGTTCTCGATATTCGGGAAGTTCGCCAACATGGCCGAGTAATTTAACACAAAAGTGCCCTGGTTGTTGGTCTGCTCGGTCAAGACAATGACGGTGTTGTTCACACAGGTGAAAGTGGGCGCTTCACAGATGCGAATCGAGACACTCGTGCCGGTGTCTTGGTTGGCAAGCCCGGTGTTTAGGTCGGCATCCACTAGGCGGATTTCGAAGGTACCGCCGCGTGGCACGGAAGGCGGCACAATCAACTGGCCATTAACGCCCTGGCCGATCGCGATGGGGCCTACGGTGCGGTCGGTTGTGGTGGGCGTGCCGTCGGGGGTAGCGCCATTATCTGCCGCTGTCCCCACATCCGTATAGATAACTTCGATTTGTTCGCCAGTGGCCAGGCCCAGCGTAGCCAGGTTGCCCTGCCCCTGGAAGGTGCCCGCTGTGCTGGTCTCATTCAGTTGTAGGTTAAACTGATTGGCAGTGCCTACTTCGCGCACCAACACCCGCCCGGCGGGAATGGTGTCGTTGCTGTCACCATTGGTGGCGTTTTGGTCGGCATCCACCACCGTAACGGTCAAGATGCCTGTCGGCGAGACATTCACATTCGGGTTGGTGGACAGTTGCCCGTCGGTGCCGCGCACCGCATGCGTATCAAACACGTCGGTGTTCGTCTGCCCAGACGCCCGAAACTCGTCTACATAGCGCACGCGCAATACGTCGTCTACGTCCACTCCGCCCGGGATGGTGTTATCGGTGTTGAGGATGGTGCCCTGAAAAGTACCCGCCGTGGCCGTCTCTTGCAAAATGAAATTGACAAACGCGCCGCCCTCGGATTGGTTCTGCACGGAGACGGTCACCTGATCGTTAGAGCCGCCGGCCTGCAAGCTGCGGTCGCCATCCACCACGGTCACCGTCATGTTGGTGCCGCGCACGGCATTCTCGGTCACCGTCAGGGTGGCGGTAGTGCCAACGATGTCCAGGGTGATCTCGCGCGCGTTGCTGCCCAGGGCTGCCGATTCGACATATCGGAAGCGCACAGTATCCGTCGGCACTGGGTCAGTAGGCAGCACAGTGTTAATGTCTACCTGACCGCTGAAGGTGCCCGCCGTCGTGGTTGATTCGGCCAAGTTCACATTTTCGTAGGTGTCGGCATTGCGCCGCACCTGCAACAAGGCCACATCGTTGCCGGGGCCAAAGGTGACGTTGCGCCCAGCATCGGTTACCGTGACGGTGAATGTCGTGCCCGGGTAAGCCGCCGTGCCGCCAAAGAGGGTATACGTCGGCTCGACGCGCAACGACCCCACGACAGTTACTTGTGGGTGGCTGGTCGTCAGGGTTGTGGGTGCTTGTTCAATGGCTTCAACCGGCCCCCCCACAACGCCCACGGCCAAAATCAGCGCCACCAATGCCAATCGGGCTGGGCGCGTTATCGCAAAAATAGTCAATGCGTGCATTGTCTCATCCTGGGAAAACTCATTTCGTGTTTATTTTCGCCAACTCGCTATTCTAACACAGGCGCTAGGGCGCATGCATACGTTTAGGCTACGCCAACCTTGCCAGGTGTAGGCGTTCTTTATTAGTCTACTCGACTGCACCATGGGTGACATCTTTTTGATACACTATTCTGACATACGGAGGAACCGAATGGGCTTTTTGTCATCTCTATGGGCCGACATGCATTTTCTGCGGGCCATGCAAAACCTGAACAACGGACGTGCGACCCGCGCGCTGGGCTTGCTTCAGCGCGCGCTGCGCCACAACCCGCATAATCCGGTGTATCATCATAATTTGGGCGTCGCGCTGGCCATGCTGGGCGAGCTAGACGGCGCGCTACGCGCCTTTGACGACGCCATCCGCCTAGATACCACCTATGCAGAGGCTTTTTCCTCGCGCGGGCTGACGCGCCTGGCCCAGGGCGAGCTTTCCGGCGCGTTGGCCGATCTGAATGCCGCGCTACGCCACGACCCCGATGAGCCATCGCTCTACTTATACCGAGCCTATGTGCATGGCGAGCGGGGCGACCATCCCGCCGCGCTGGCGGACTATGCCGTGCTGATCGCCCGGTTCCCGACGATGGCGCTGGCCTTTAGCTCGCGCGCGGTGGCTTATGCCCGCATGGGCGACCACGCCGCCGCCGAGGCCGACTTGCAAACCGCGTTTGACCTAGCGCCGGACGTGCCCGAGCATTATCTGAATGAAGCCCAGGCCCGCCAACTCGCCGGCGATCTCTCCGCCGCATTAGTCGCGTGTAATCAGGCGCTCGCGCTGGATGACGGACTCGCCCAGGGCTGGGCCTGGCGCGGAATGCTCCATCTTCGCGCGGGCGACATCGACCAAGCCGCCGCAGATTTTCACCTAGCAGCCCGCAACGACCCGCAATTGGCCGAAGCCTTCGCCGGGCTGGGCCTGGCCTACCTAGCGCGCAACGAATCCGCCGCCGCGCTAGATGAATTCGAGGACGCACTCGCCCTTAAACCGGGGTTGTCTATGGCCCAACTCGGTGCCGCGTTGGCGCAACTGGCGTTGGGGGATGCTGAAACCGCCCAGGGAACCTACGCGGCCCTGATTAGTCGCGTACCGAGCTATGCTGACCCCGACTTCGCCGCCGATGAACTGGCCGGGCTCGTCCCCGCCGCGCGCTTGCGCGAACTGCAAGTGGAACGCACCGAAGACTAAAAGCCGCTATTCGTCCGGGTCGAGCAGATCATCAGTGGTTTCAGCGTTGCGCACCATCAACACCGAGCCGACCGCTTTCACCAGATCATTCATGCGCGTAGCGTAGGCGTCCGCGTCAACTTCGTCGGGCACGTCCATACCAATGATGGTCAAGTCGGCGCCCATGTTGCGCGCTTTGATGAACTCCGCCAAGGGCACGCGCGTATCATCCCGCACTAGGCAAACAGGCGTCGCGCGCACGCGCACATCATCCAGCACGGCGGCCATATGCGCTTGGGTTTCAGCCACTGCACGGTCGTTTTCCACCACGCGCAGCAGTTGTACGGTGGCCTGTTTCCAACTGCCATGGCCTTCGATGATATGCGCCAACAGCAGCATCATATCCGCGTTGCTGCCTTTGCCCTTCCACCAGATGTTGATCGTCTTGCGTTCGCCGAAGCCGCGCACGGGGTCGTAATGCAAAAACAAGACCGATTTATGCAGCGCGACGAATTCGCGCATCAGGCGAATCTGCATGGCGCGGCCATCCGGCGTGCCGCTCCAACCCAGCAAGAGCGTATTGGCTTGCAGGCCGCCGAGGCCGTGCGCCTGCGCGACCATCTTGGCGCCGTCTTCGAAATCGGTCACGACTTCCGCCTCGGCGAAGGCTTGCATACCGTGCGCGTCGATATACATGCGGATGTGTTTACGGGCTACATCGCGGCGTTTACTGTCCGCTTCGCGGTCGCCTTTGGCCAACACGAATTGGAAGAAGGTGACGACCCCGCGCCCCAGGCTCAGCCAATCCGCCATTTCTACCAACTGCTGACGGTTATGCGGTTGCCCGGTGAAGACGATGATATTGGGCCGCCAGTTTTTGACGTGCCAACGCTCTTTTTCCAGGTTCAGCAGCGCGTAGCGCGCCACGGCAAACCAAAAACCATTGCGCACATCGCCCCAGGTGCGGCGCAGTTGGCGCCGTTCTAGCGAGAAATACACGCCCAGGCTGATGATAATCGCGAGGACGGTCGCGGGCGCGTTAATCAGGAACATGGCCGCGTAACACCCCACCGCGCCCAGCATCGACACTTGCCAGGGCACCATAAAGCGCGGGCGAAAGCTGGGGTTACCCACCAGGCGTTCAATCGCCGCCGCCAGATTCACCATGCCGTAGGTATTCAGGAAAAACATGCTGATAATCGGGGCCACGAAATCCAGGTCGCCCATCCAGATGACCACCAAGGACACGCTGCCGGTCACGAGGACGGCCATACGCGGCTCGGTGGCGCTGCCCAGGCGGCTCGCCAGGCGATAGGGCACCACGCGATCCGAGGCCAGGGCTTGCAAGGTGCGCGGCGCGGCCAGCACACTCCCCAGCGCCGAGGAGAGCGTGCTGGCCCACACCCCCGCCAAGATCAACACCGACACACTTGCGATATCTTGCATCACCAGATTGTCGTTAATCAGCGCCTCTGGCGTGGCGTTCAGTGCGAACCAGAACACCGCGCCGACATAAATAGCCGCCGTGAACAGAATCGAGGCAATCGTCCCGCGCGGGATGCTGCGGCTAGGGTTCTTCAAATCGCCGCTGAGGCTGGTGCCCACTTCGATGCCCGTCACCGCCGGGAAGAACACCGCGAACACCGCCCAAAAACCGATGCCCTCGGTGTAATTCGGTTCTAGGGTCGGTTCCATGAAGCCCGTGCCCCAGCCGCCCGTGAAAAACGAGACGAGCGCGGCCAGCAACACCGCCAGAATCCCGAACTGGATGCGTAGCGCGAAATCTGCGCCGATATACGCGATGACCATAAACAGCAGCGCCACGCCCGAGGAAATAACCTGCGGGCTGACCGCCGCGAAGGGTTCCAGGCTGCGCAGCGCTTCTGTGAAACCGATAATATAAAACGCTACGGAAATGGCCTGGCTAAGGTAGAGCGGGATGCCAATCGCGCCGCCGATTTCTAGCCCCAACGAGCGCGAAATGAGGTAGTAGTTGCCGCCCGCGCGCACACGCATATTCGTGGCGATGGACGAGAGCGACAGCCCGGTCAGAAATGAAATGGCATTTGCTAACAAGACGATCGCCAACGCGCCCAGCAGGCCGGCCTGGCCCACGACCCAGCCCATGCGCAAAAACAGGATTAAACCGAGAATGGTCAGGATATTGGGCGTAAACACGCCTGCGAAGGTTCCGAAACGCGCGGCGCCCGTGCTCGGTGTGCTGCTCATGAATGCTCCTTGTTCTGCTTGGGTGCCATTATGCCAGCCCCGCGCCCAAAACGCACGGCAAGATAACATAAGTGTCTGATGTGAGAACCGCAAAATCCATAGACGCGCTCCGCAAGCATGGGTATAGTGTGAAAATGAAGCGTCGGAACGCTTACTGTCAGCCCGTAAGCGCTACCGAACGATAACAACCAGATAAACCATCGCCTACGGATCATGATTTGGCGCAACAGCCCCCGCTAAGTTTCGGCAGGCAGGCAAATTGCCTATTATCTGATAACCATAAAAATCTGGACAAACCACCCGACAAACAGACAGAAGGGACACGCTATGACCACCCCCACTAATCCCCCGGATAAACTCAAAAAAGCGTTGGGCTTGTTCGATGTCTATGCCATTTGCACGGGCGCGATGTTTAGCTCCGGCTTTTTCTTATTGCCGGGTTTGGCAGCGGCCCAAACCGGGCCGTCGGTGGCGCTCGCTTATCTCATCGCGGGCGTGTTGATGCTCCCCGCCATGTTTAGCATGGCCGAACTAGCCACGGCCATGCCCCGCGCGGGCGGCGATTATTATTTTCTGGATCGCGCGCTGGGGCCGATGATCGGCACCATCGGCGGTGTGGGGACGTACTTGGCGCTGACGCTCAAAAGCGCCTTCGCGCTCATCGGCATGGGCGCTTACCTGGCCATTTTCATCGAGGTGCCCATCCAACCGCTGGCCGTTGCGCTAACAGTGGCCTTCATGCTGATCAATATCTTCGGCGCTAAAGAAACTACCAACATCCAGCGCATCTTGATCGTGATTCTCATTTCGGTGCTGGCCTTTTTCATCGCGGGTGGGCTGTTCACCATCGCCACGGGCGAACCCGGCGACGTAATCGACACGCAGTTTACGCCCTTTTTCACGGATGGCGTCGCGGGGCTGTTGGGCACGGTTGGCTTTGTCTTCGTCAGCTACGCGGGCCTGACCAAAATCGCAAGCGTGGCCGAGGAAGTCGTGAACCCGGGGCGGAATATCCCCCTGGGCATGATGTTGTCCATCCTGACGACCACCTTTATTTATGTCGTCGGGATTGTGGTCATGATCTCCGTCTTGGATGCCGACGAATTTCGCTCTGACCTGACGCCCGTGGCGACCGCCGCCGAAGCCATTTTTGAGTTACCCGGCGCGCTCGGTGTGGGGCTCATTGTGCTCTCGGCGGTGGCGGCGTTTGCCTCCACGGGCAACGCGGGCATTCTGGCCGCCTCGCGCTATCCGCTGGCCATGGGGCGCGACCGCCTCATCCCCGGCACGTTCGCCAGCGTGAACCCGCGCCTAAAAACGCCTGTCTTTTCTATTTTGGTGACGGGTGGCTTGATGATCGGCGCGATTTTGTTGCTGCGCGAAGAAGACATCGCCAAAATCGCGAGTACGTTTCAACTGCTTATCTTTATGCTAGTCAACTTCTCGGTGATCGTCATGCGCGAAAGCCGCATCATGTTCTATGACCCCATCTACCGCACGCCCTTGTATCCTTATATGCAGATTTTCGGTGTTCTGGCCTCGATTCTGTTGATTACCTACCTGGGCACGGATGCAATCCTGATGACCGTGGGCGTCATCGGCTTGGCGCTGCTGTGGTATGCCTCCTACGGACGGGCGCGCGTGGTGCGCCACGGCGCGATCTATCATTGGTTCGCGCAACTGGGCCAGCGGGCGTATGTGGGGCTCGAAAACGAACTGCGCGAGATCATGAAAGAAAAGGGCCTGCGCGACGAAGACCCCTTCGATGATGTCATCACCCGCGCCGCCGTGCTAGAAGCCCGGCCCGGCCAAGCCTTCGACGACATCGCCACCGAGGTGGCCCATGCGCTCACCCAAAAATATCCCCTGGTGCAAGAAACCGTCATTGCGGATTTGATCAGCAAAATGCACGATGATGACGTGCTGCGCGAACGCGGCGCTGCGCTGCCCAACGTGCGCCTGCAAGATGTGGACCACGCCGAACTATTCATGATCCGCTCGAAAGAGGGCATGCATATCCCCATGCGCGGCTCGGAGGCCGCCGCCGCCGAGGCGGTCAAGATGCACGCCATTTTCTTCTTGATTAGCCCGGAGAAAAACCCCACCCAGCATCTACGCATCCTGGCCCAGTTGACCCAACACATTGATTATGCCGAGTTCCGGTACGATTGGCTGCACGCAGTCAGCGAGCAAGAACTCAAAGAGATCATGCTGCACGACGACCGCATGCTGACGCTGTGGGTGGCCGAACAGACCAGCACGCAGGTTATGATCGGCAAAATGTTGCGCGAGTTGCGCATGCCCGAAGGCAGCCTGGTGGCGCTGGTGCGGCGCGGCGATAATGTGATTATCCCCAGCGGTAAAACGGTCTTGCAGCCCGGCGACCGTATCACGATTATCGGCGAACCAGAGCAAATCCAGACGCTATACGAGCAGTATGTGGGCAATCATTCCGACACTGGCGCGCTGGCAGACTCCCCCAAGCGGCGAACGCAAGAGGTGCTGCCCCTGCCCGATAGCGAAGCACCGTAAGCGGGACGCTGGCGGGGTTAGGGCCAAGCGGGCCAAGCGTCATCAATATACCCGGCCTGTGCGAAAGGTGCCGGAGGCGGCATCGGGGGGCGGGGGTGGCTTGCCCTGGTGTGTTTCCAGAAAAGCCAGGGTTTGCACCCAGGCATCTTCCGCCGATTCGGCATCGTATTCGGGCAAGTTGTCGTTATAAAAGCCATGTTGCGCATCGGGGTAGACAATCACCTCATGCGGTTGGCCCGTGCGGATGAATTCTTGGCGCAATTGGCGTTCGTGCTGGCGCAAGATTTCGTCCGCGTCGCCAAAAATGGCCATCACCGCGCATTGTACGCCCGCGAACTGGCCAAAGAATGGGGCTGGGTCGCCATAAAACGAAACGCCGGCCATGATGTCTGGATAGCGTGTGATGACGTCATACACCAGCGTACCGCCGAAATCCCAGCCCAATACCGCGATTTTATTATTGCTGCGATGGTGTGTTTCGAGCGCTTTAATCGCCGCGTTAACCTTGGGCGGCCCCATGGGCATGTAATATTCTTCTAGCGCCTGGGCTTGGTTGGCGTTTTGGGGGGTCTGGCCTTCGAATAAATCCGGCGCGATGACGTAATAGCCGACCTCCGCGAAGCGATGCGCCAGCGCGCGCGTATGCGGGCTGAGGCCCCGGTCATCATGCAGCAAAACCAGGCCGGGGAACGGCCCGCCGTGCTGGGGATGCGCCCAAAAGGCCGGAATCTTCTGACCGTCTTCGGTGATGATCTGGATATAGCCGCTGTTGATGCGGTGTTGCAAGCTGTGGGCCTCTGGCATGGCGCGTTCTCCTGAGAATGTGTGTCCCTAGCATACCGGGTATGCCCCCTAAATGACAAGCAACCTCACGCCTGCGCCCGGGCCTTATTGTGGTGCCACAGCCGCGCTTTCGATGCGTTGGCCGGGCCGGAAATACGCATCCATGGTCAGGCGCACCATGGGCGAGGCCACCTGCGACCCCTCACCGGCGTTATACGCGAACGCCTGCACCATAATCTCGGGATTTTCAAACGGCGCATACCCCACATACCAAGCATGGGAGGGCCAACGCCCCGGAATGCACAAGCCCAGCGGGCGCGCGATGTCGTCGCAATATTCCGCCGTGCCCGTCTTGCCCGCCTCGTTCACATACCCTAGCGGCGGCACTGGCGTGGAGGCCGCGCCCGCCGTGCCCTCGGTCACCACCAGGCGCATCCCCTCTTGCACGATGCGAATCGCTTCTTCGCTGGCAAAGGGCGGGATATACCCGCGCCCGATGCGGTTAAAGCTCAGCGGGTCGCACACGCCGCCATTAAAGGCATAGTTATAGGGAATATTGACCGTGTAGCTCACGAAATCGTTGACGTTATCATCGGGGTTGGGGTCGGCGTCAAACTGCGCGGTATAGGTTTCTGGGTTGCAGCGTTCGGGCGCGTACCAGTCCGAGTCCGTCTCGCAGCGGCACGCCAGGCTGTTTTCGCCCTGGATGAGCATATCTTCCTGAAGCAGCAAGCGCACGGGTTCATCCCCCGGCGGGCGCAGGATGTGCCGCGCGATATGCGGCTCGAATTCCTGAATGATATTACCGCTGGCATCCTGGAAGTTTTCGATGATGGTCGGTTGGTGCAAGATGCCGCCATTGGCCACGGCTGCCACATACACGACTTGCTGCAACGGCGT
>DAOTVD010000151.1:0-4209 GCA_034437075.1 Anaerolineae bacterium | reverse complement strand
TCCATCATAAAGGATGTTTTATGAAACGGGTAGCACCTGGAACGCCAGGCGCTGGATGGCCCGCTAGAAGCCGAACGCCTCAGCCGTATCCCGAGCACCCGCGCGTATGGGTTTGGCTGGAAAGATTGGTACCCTGCCACGCGATTCTATTCTATGGTGCAGGGGGTTTTAAGCCGAGTCGTCGCTACGACGGCGCAAGAGCTCGCGCTCGACTTCGATGAAATGGGCGATCATCGCGCGATAGAGGCTTTCGACGAACTCGGGGTCGAGGCTCTGTTCTTGAGCCCAGGCGCGGCGCGTGCGATAGACTTCGGCTTGGCGGTCGCTGGCCACGATGTCGGCATCGGAATGTTTGAGTTCGGCCACTTGGTGCACGGTCTCCGCGCGCTGGCCCAACAGCCGGATAATCTGGCGGTCGAGTTCGTCGATCTGATTGCGTAGTTCGTCCAGGCTGCTCATGTGGGTCTTTGTGGGTCTCCTAGTTAACCGCGTAAGTATAACAATGGCGCTCCTCGGGTGAACATGCATTTGTCATTTTTGCACAATTAGCGCCCCCCATGCGTTGACAGCCTGCACTATGTGCCGTATGCTTATGGGCGTTGGTTTAGAATAAGTGTCATTTATGATGCGCCATTTAACAGCCCACAACCTTACCCTGGTTATTATCGTAGCGCTTGTAAACCTTGTCGTACTCATTACGACCGGGACTTAGCTGCTTGTGGGACTGTCAACCCGATAGAGGTCACCAACAACCCCACAAGTAGCGTGGGGTTTTTCGATTATAGGGATAAATGGCTTGCCTGAAGACGTTGATTGTGAGGATTGAGTAGCATTCTGATGAAAAACTACACACCCGCACCCCATACGACAACTTATCGGATGACCGATCAGGCTGCTTCGCAAGCGAATCGCTGTGCTGCCGCGCCGATGGCGTTTGCAACCCGTCCATTGTTGACAGCCACTAGGAACAGTGGCTGTTTTTATTTTCGTTGTTGTGCCGAGTAAAGGATGTCGCATGTCGATTGAAAAAAAGTCCGACCTTATCTGGATGAATGGCAAGATGGTGCCTTGGGAACAGGCGAATGTCCATGTTAGCGTCCATGCCCTGCATTATGGCACGTCCGTATTCGAAGGGACGCGCTATTATGAAACGGCCCAAGGCGCGGCGATTTTTCGCTTGCAAGACCACACCCGACGCCTGTTCAATAGCGCGAAAATCGCGCGGATGCCCATTGAGCGCTGGACGCCGGAGGAGATCAACGCGGCCACGGTGGATGTCGTGCGCCAAAATGGCTTGTTGTCGGGCTATTTGCGCCCAATTGCGTATAAGGTTACCCCGGCATTGGGCCTGGCTACCGAAGGCCAGACCGACTTGGCGATCATGACTTGGGAATGGGGCGCGTATCTGGGCGAAGAAGGCTTGACGCAGGGCATTGACGCGGCCATTAGCAGTTGGCGCCGTCCGGCGCATGGCACGTATACCCCCATGGGCAAAATTGGCGGTCAATACGTCAACAATATCTATACTTCGCTGGAAGCCAAACGTAATGGCTATGTCGAGGGCTTGGCGCTGGACGTTAACGGCTTGGTCAGTGAAGGCGCCGGGGAGAATCTGTTCTGCGTGATGGATGGCATCATTTACACACCGCCGCTGGCCGCGTCTGTGCTGGCTGGCATCACGCGGGATTCGGTCGTGACGCTGGCGCGCGATTTGGGAATGTCGCTGGTTGAGGCCAATCTGACGCGCGAAATGCTCTATATTTGTGATGAATTGTTCATGACAGGCACGGCGGCGGAAATTACCCCGGTGCGTAGTCTGGATGGTATGCCGATTGGCACAGGCAAACGCGGCGAGATCACCAAAGCCTTACAAGATGAATTTTTCGCCATCGTGAAGGGTCAAAAAGAAGACCGTCACGGTTGGCTAACCCCCATAGCGTAATGGTAGTACATATCGTATAACGGAAGTGATTAGAAGGAAGATAAATCATGCAACTCACTGGTGCTGAAATCATTTGGGAATGTCTGATCCACGAAGGGGTGGATGTTGTTTTCGGGTATCCCGGCGGCGCGATCCTACCCGCTTATGGCGAACTACATAAGTACGAAGACCGTATTCATCATGTGCTGGTGCGCCACGAGCAAGGCGCTAGCCACATGGCGGATGGCTACGCCCGCGCCAGCGGGCGGGTTGGGGTCGTCATTGCGACCAGCGGCCCCGGCGCGACGAACCTCGTCACGGGTATGGCAACGGCTATGATGGATTCCATCCCGATGGTGTGCATCACGGGGCAGGTGCCCAGTAACGCCATCGGCACGGATGCCTTCCAGGAAACCGACGTTACCGGCTGTTCATTACCTGTCACCAAGCACAACTATCTGGTGATGGATTTGGACGAACTCGCGTATACGATTAAAGAAGCCTTTTACATCGCGCGGACGGGGCGGCCTGGCCCGGTGCTGGTGGATATTCCCAAGGATATACAAAAAGCCAGCACAGAATTCATTTATCCCCATGGCCCCATCGAATTACCGGGGTATCATCCGCCGAAAGAGGCCCACGAGAGCGAAATTCGCGCTGCGCTGGAACTCATCCACAACGCCGAACGGCCCGTGATTCTGGCCGGGCATGGCATCACGATGAGCGGCGCCGAGAATGAACTACGCCACCTGGCCGAAATCACCCAAACGCCTATTGCCTTGACCATCTTGGGCAAGGGCACGATTGCAGAAAGCCATCCGCTGGTGATCGGCATGATGGGCATGCATGGTGAAGCCGCCGCCAACCACGCGATACAAGAAGCTGATTTGCTCATCGCGCTGGGGATGCGTTTTGATGATCGTGTGACGGGCAACACCGCGACCTATTCGCCGAATTCTAAGAAAATCCATATCGAAATCGACCCCAGCGAGATCAACAAAAACATTCAGGTGGATGTGGGCATTAACGGCGACCTGGGAACGGTGTTGCGCCAATTGCTGCCGCGCCTCAAGAGTGGCGACCATAAAGACTGGATTCGGCGCATTTGGGATTGGAAAGAGGAGTCGGACGGCATCGACTTTGTGCGGAATGCCGTTGATAATGGCAAGCTGTACGCGCCGCATGCCATCGCGGACATCTGCAAATATACCAACGGTGAAGCTGTGACCGTGACGGATGTCGGGCAGCACCAAATGTGGGAAGCGCAGTATTACCCGCATGCGCGCCCGCGCACGATGCTCACCAGCGGGGGGTTGGGCACCATGGGCTTTGGCTTCCCGGCGGCTATCGGCGCCAAGTTCGCTTGCCCAGAAGAAGAAGTGTGGGCTATTGTGGGCGATGGCGGCTTCCAGATGACCTTGTTCGAACTGGCCACTGCGCGCCAGGAGAATATCAACGTCAATATTGCGATCATCAACAACAGCTTTTTGGGGATGGTGCGCCAGTGGCAAAAGATGTTCCATGAGGAGCGCTACACCGCGACGCCCCTCACCGGGCCGGATTACATCAAGCTGGCCGAAGCGTATGACATCCCTGCCCGGCGCGTGACGCAACGCAGCGAAATCGAGGAGGCGGTGCGCTGGGCGCAAAGTATCGACGGCCCTACCCTCATCGAATTCGTCGTTGAGGCTGATGATATTGTCTACCCGATGGTGCCCGCTGGGGCCGACCTGCACGATATGATCCGCCGCGAACCGACCATGGACGCCTCGCGGGATTGGGACAATCCGAACGCGGTCTAAGCCCGCTCCCACTGTCCGGTCTGATGACAAAGTTGGGGCGCAATCCTGCGCCCCGTACGTGAGAATGAAAGATGAACGAACGCATGAAAAGCACGCTGGTTTTGCTCGTCGAAAATAAGCCCGGTGTCCTGAATCGGGTCGTTAGCCTCTTTCGGCGGCGCAATTTCAATATGGACAGCCTGACGGTGGGCCGTACCCATCGCCCGGACGTCAGCCGCATGACCATCGTTATGGATACCGAAGGCGAAAACGACGCCAAGAAAGTCATCATGAACCTGTACAAGATGGTCGATGTCATCGAAGTGCAGGATGTGACCGAAGTGCCGAATGTAAAGCGCGACCTCGCACTCGTAAAACTGAGCGCGACCAACCCTGGCGACCGCAATAGCCTGACCGAAATCACCTATAAATATGGTGCGCGGATTGTGGATATTGGGCCGGATGTGGTGATTGTCGAGATCACCGGCGAACCAGCCCACGTTGAGA
>DAOTVD010000150.1:0-8387 GCA_034437075.1 Anaerolineae bacterium | reverse complement strand
GCTGTGGGGGGCGGTTCTGCTGATGCGGGACGCGCGTCGGCAGGTACGCTTGCGGATTTTGGCGCTCTCGGCGTTGGGCGTCTTGCTCGGGGCCGGTATCGCCGCGCCGCAATTGCTGTTTACAGCCGAACTGCTATCTATGTCTCAGCGTTCGGGGGGGGTGGATTATAACATCGTCACCAATTTGTCTTTTCCACCACTTCGATTAATTAATTTTATCGCGCCCAATTTCTTTGGAAGCGCCGTTGATGGTAGCTATTTGACCCCCGACAGGGGCGCGTTTTTTGAAGAAGCCGTGTATATCGGGATTTTGCCCCTGCTGACGGCTTTGGCGGCTATCACTGGCTGGGTTCAGCGGCGTAATCTCTTATCCCTGGATCAATGGCGCGCGTTTCGGAGTGTCCCTTTTTGGGTGGGTTTAGCGATCTTGGGCACACTATTTGCGATGGGGCGCTATGGCTCGGTGTACCGCGTGTTGTATGATTACGTCCCTACTTTTGATGCGTTCCGAGAACCTGTGCGCTGGATGATCTGGCCAGTATTTGCCCTGGCAGTGCTGGCCGGGATTGGCGCCCAAAACTGGGGGCGGAATCCGCGTGTGCTGTATTGGTCTCGTTTGGCTGTGGCCGGCGGAATCGCGTTGGTGCTGCTGGGCCTTGTCAGCAATGCCGCCCTGACGTCAGATGATATGTTTGTGCCCGTGCTCACGACTTCCATCGCTGCGACGGGGGCCTGGGTGGCGGGGTCAGCGTTGTTAACGCTTTTGCAACCACCTGAAGGGGCTTCTGTATCGCCCATACGCTGGCAGATGGCGGTCGTGCTGTTCGTCAGCATCAATCTAGCGTGGGCGATTCAGGGACTTAACCCGACTATCCCGCGCGCGTATTATCGTGATGTAAGCATGAGCACGCCCCAAGAGCGCTTATACTGGTTCGAAGATTATGAAGACGAAATCGTCTTCGACCGCTATTTCGACCTGGCCGATTATCAGGTTGCAACGCGCAATTGGCCCAGTTTACGCCGTTCGGTGTTGCCGAACATGAACATGATCGATAATATCGCCGCGTTCAATAACTTCGATCCGCTCGTCCCGCGCTATTATGCCGAATATGTACAGATGTTGGAAGCAGCCCGCGAAGACGGCGGGCCGCTCTTGGAGGCAGCAGGAATCGGGCAGGTGTACGGGGATGTTCAACCCGCAGGGTGGCAACCGGTGCCAGGCGATTTGACCATGTATCAGGCGCCCGACCCACCGCCGCTGGTTTGGCTTGTGCCGGATGCTGTATGGGCCGAGAATGACGCGCAAATGCGCGACTTGATGCGCGACCCCACCTGGGACCCTGGCCAAACGGTTATCCTACATGGTGATGAGCCAGGTCTAGCCTTGCCCGCGCCCAATGCCACCGCGCCATTCGAGCCTCTATCGGATGTGGTTTACTTCGAAACCTTGCGCGAAACGCCCGATTATCGCAGCTATCGTATCGTCACCGAAGGATCGGGCTATTTAGTGCTCGCGACGACCTGGTATCCGGGCTGGCAAGTTCGCGTGGACGGGCGCAGTGTCGAATTACACCGCGCAAACATGAACTTTATGGCGGTGCAGCTTCCGCCTGATGGCGCGGAAGTCACATTTCAATATCTGCCAACCGTGAATCTGCTGAGTGTGTTGGTGAGTGTATTGGCCCTGGGTGGTGCGCTGGGCGGCGTGGTCATCGGTGCGCTTGTCTCGGAGTCTCCCCCGATTCTAAACCCCTAACCGCTCGATAAGAACAACAGCAGCACCACCCATAATGTGCTGTACATGAGTGGCCGCCGTAGGTCGCGCTCTGCACTATACAGAATCACCATCATGACCAAACCGGGGATAAACCGGAAAATACCCAGGAATTCGCGATAGGTCGAAAATGGTACAAACGGCATGATAACGGCGCTGGTGAACAATACGCAGCTATACAGCGTGATGGTACCCTGCCGGGCATCTTGGGCGGTTTGGTACAGCGCCCACAGTGTCGGCAAAATGATAGGAATGCCAATCAGCAGACCGCCCAGCAGAATAAACGCTGCGAAGCTGCCTTCTGTCCATATTTTGATAACACCCATAAAGGGGATGAGTTCGAAGCCAGTCGCGCCTGCGCCACCCGAGCCTAACCCCCAAGCCCCCAACCAATCATAAAGATAGAGTTGCCAGGCCAAGAAGGGCACCAAGACCCCGCCTAACAGGCTCAGCACCATCCCCCAGCGTTGGTGTAGGGCGTACCACAGCAAAAATCCCGCCGTCAGGATGCCAGTCGTCTCTTTGGCGAAGGCCGCTAGCGCCAGAAAAAGCGGCACCAACCAAAAGCGCTCCCGCTGATGAGCCCATAACGCGCCGATCACCAACCCATAAGCCAACGGTTCGGCAGTGCTCAGACGCACCGCGACGACCAACCCGAAAAACAACCCGTAACCCAAGGCAAACCAGGGTTGACGGCCCGCTTGTTGCAAAAGGTCTTCTAGGGCGCGGGTGCTTAGGAGCAACGCCCCGGTGTTGAGAATCAGAAAAGCCCAGGGAATGGCGACTGCTTGGCCAACACTCAGGACGAAACCGAGCGCGGGCAGCAAAATCCGCTGATAGCGATACGCAGGCACGTCGATACACGGGGCCGCATTATCCGGGTCTCTGGCGATATAGTAATTGAACTGGCCGTCGTAGCCTTGAACCGCGAATTGCTCATCTAGGGTGGCCTCATCGGGCAGGGTACAGTCATCCTCTGTATTCCCCTGGCAAACGCTGAAGCAGTTCCCGAGGGTAACAAACGTCTTTGGATCGTTGTCATTGAGGGCAAAAATGATGGCCAAGTAGACCACCAGCACACCCAAGACAACCATCCAGGGACGCAAGAACACGTTTAGCGGTTCGCTTCGCTAGGAATAACCGTGGCCCATTGGATACTTTCGGCTAGGCCGGGGCGTAAGCTATCTAAATGGGCAATTGCTTCTTCAGGGGAATTAAAAATGCCATCGGAACGCTGGGCTGCCGTTTTCACAAACCCGGCAAATACCTCGACAAACATCGAAGTTAAGGGGTCTTGGCTGAATGACGCGCCGCCACCCCACAACGGATGATCTGCTATTTTGCTCAGGCGATGTAGCACCTTCACGTTACCGATACGGCCTCGGCGCAGGTCGGATAAGAAATACTGCGGCACCGTTGCCTCATCCAAAATCTTTTGTATATCTCGCATAAATTGTGTTTCAACATCTGAACCAATGGCGGGGGACGCATGCCAAGTAATATAAACAACTTCATCGGACAAGCTTTGCATCGTATATGACATAATTACACCTTATTTCATGATCCGTAGCAAAAATACCACATTCATGCTTGCCCGGCTATAGAGAAGATGAACAAGCGATGCTGGCCCGGTGTCGGCAGATCAGGTAGCATTATGAGCGTATCAGCACCACCGAGAAATGAGGCAAATATGGCCAAAGGTTGGGTCCGTGCATTGACCATCGAGCGCTTGGCGTTCTGGATACTGTTTATCTTGCTCTTTGCGCTGGCGGTGCGGGTGCCGTTGGATACCGATACCTGGTGGCATCTGCGCGCCGGGGGCCAATTTTTGGATACGGGTGAATTAGTCCGCCAAGATACCTATTCCTACACCCAAAATGGTGAAACCTGGATCAATCACAGTTGGGGCGGCCAAGCCATTATGACCCTGGTGTATCGCGCCACAGGCGGAAATCATACCACGCTGGATAGCGGCGCAGTCGGGCTGGCGCTCTTTACAGCGACGCTAGGCACCCTGGGAATGGGGCTAGTCTACCGGATGGGAACAGGCACGGTCTATAGCCGGTCATTTGTCTTGGTTATCGGGGCGGCGACGGCGGCTGTTTTTTGGTCACCACGCCCGCAGATGTTCACGTTTTTTCTTAGCGCGCTGGTGCTGTATGTGCTGTATCTCTACAAATGGCGGGGCCGCGCTGTATTATGGGCGCTACCCATCATCACGCTGGTATGGGTCAATTTGCACGCTGGGTATATTGCCGCGTTCATCATCATCATGGGCTTCGTCATTGGCGAAGCATTCGGGAATGTGCTCGACCGCCAAGATAGCCTGGGTTGGCGGCCCTTGGGTCGGCTGCTCTTGTTTACGGGGCTAGCGGCCCTGACCTTGGTCATCAATCCATATGGGCCGCGTATGTGGGTTTATCCCTTCGAGACAGCCGGCTTGCAAACCCTGAATCTCTTTATCAGCGAATGGCAATCGCCGAATTTCAAGCAGATTTCGCTGTTACCTTTTGTATTGATGTTGTTTGGCCTCATCGGCTTTGGTGGGTTAACGCGCGCGCGCATCGCCTGGAGCGACCTGAGCCTGGTGTGCGGGATGTTGTTTCTCGCGCTATGGGCTGGGCGAAATATCGCGCTCTTTGCGTTAGTCGCCACGCCTGTGCTCATGCGCCAGGTGGATACATTTCTCACTGAACGCGGCTGGCAGGTGCGGCCAGTGAAGCAAGTGCGCGGCTTTCGTCTGGTGCTGAACTGGGCGCTTTTGGGGCTTATCCTGCTAGCGGCGGCGGCGAAGATCGTTTCCGACCTACAACCGCAGAATGTGCGCGACCTGCAAGCGGAGGTCTTTCCGCTGGACGCGCTAGCGTATATCGACCAACAAGGCCCCAGCGGGAACATGCTCAATGATTATAATTGGGGCGGTATGCTTATTTTCACTCAGCCGGATAGGCCCGTTTTTGTGGATGGGCGCACAGACCTGTATGGTGATGAGTTTCTGGGCGATTATTTCGCCGCCTATCTCGGCACATCCGATTGGCAAACGATCTTCGAGACGTATGATATTACCTGGGCGTTTTTGCCCGATGAATCCGCATTGACCACGCTCTTGCGTGAAGACCCGGCCTGGCAAGTGGTCTATGAAGATGCACAAGCCGCAATTTTGGAGCAACGCACCCCATGAAGCCCCTTCCACCGCTTGCTGAACATAGGCGCGCTTTGGCTACCCTGGCATTGATTGTCATTGGTATGAGTCTCTTTATCATACCCGCTCAGGACAGCCCAGGATATACGGACGCATACTACTATTATAACGCGGCGGCCAGCCTAGCGCGCGGCGCTGGCTTAACCGACGAATATCTGTGGATGTATATCAATGCACCGGAGGCATTACCCGCCGAAAGCCACCGCTATTGGATGCCATTGACCTCGATCTGGGCCGCTGGGCCGCTGGTCGTTTTTGGGACAAGTTATTCCGTCGCTCAAATGGCCTTTGTACCTTTGCTGATTGGCCTAAGTTGGGTCGGCTTTTGGTTAGGCTACCGGATGGAGAACAAACGGCGCCATGCCTGGGTGGCTGGTCTCAGCATCATATTCGGGGGCTTTTATCTGCCATTTTGGCTGGCGACCGATTCGTTTGTGTTGTTCGGGTTGGTGGGGGCGGGGTCACTCATCGCGCTGGGCCTGGCGAATGGGCCGCAGGCCATCCGCTGGTATGCGTTGGCCGGGGTGCTCAGCGCGCTAGCGCACCTGACGCGAGCCGATGGGCTATTGCTGCTGTTGGTGGGGCTATGGATGATAGGCTTGCGTGCAGTCGCGAACCGGGCCTGGCGGGAAGGGCTTATGCAAGGTTCGGTTTTGTTGGCTGCATATCTGCTGGTGATGCTGCCCTGGTTTATGCGCAATATGGCGGTCATCGGCGCACCCTTGCCCGCAGGCGGCATTAACACGGCTTTTTTGCTGGGGTATGATGATTTATTCAGCTACCCTGCCGATTATCCCGTCAGCGCTTTTGTCGATTGGGGCTTGGGTAACATCATCCAATCGCGTTTAGAAGGCGCGCTGGTGGCGTTTCAAACCTGGCTAGCGGTAGAGGGATTGATTTTGTTAGGGCCTTTTGCGCTCTTAGCGCTGTGGATACGCCGCGCCGAGCCATTTTGGCGGCCTATGATGTGGTATGCCCTGGGTTTGCATCTCGTGATGGCTTTCGTCTTTACCTACCCAGGGATGCGCGGTGGCTTATTTCATTCATCAGCCGCACTCTACCCGTTTTGGATTGCGCTGGGCCTTGCGGGCCTGGATGCGGCTATCGCCTGGCTGGGTAAACGCCGGGGCTGGCGCCAGAGCGAGGCCCAATTGGTATTTGGGATAGCAGTGGTCTTTTTGCCGGTTATTTTGGGCGTTTTCGCCTGGAATGGCCAACAAAGCAACCAGCGTTTAAGCTCAGCCTATGCGACGATAAGCGCCGATTTGCCAGCCGAGGCGCGGCTCATGGTCAATGATCCAGCGGCTTGGTACTACCATACCGGCTATGCTGGGGTCACCTTGCCAGATGAATCGCTCGCCACGGCCCTAGCAATTGCCGAACGATATTGCATCACGCATCTGGTGATCGACCGCAACGTAACGCCAGCTTTTAGGCCACTTATCCGCGATGATGCAGAACCGCCGCCTTTTCTGGCCCCGATGATGCATCTAGATGGCGATACGCCAGATGATTGGAGGGATGATACCCGTGTTTACCGATTCGCAGTGGATTGCACGCCGCGCTAGTCTTTTCGTCATCGGAGCAGCCCTGTTGGTGGGTATTTTCGTCTGGCGCGCGACGACACAACACGCCATGGGCTTCCCGCTGGATGACTCCTGGATTCACCAAACGTACGCGCGCAACCTGGCCCAGTCGGGCGAATGGGCTTTCGTCCCTGGTGAAGCCAGTACGGCTTCGACGGCCCCCCTCTATACCGTGCTGCTGGCTATCGGCCATGCGCTGGGCTTAGCACCGTTTTTGTGGGCCCATGTGCTGGGTACGCTGGCCCTAGGTTTGGGGGCCGAACTAGCGGCGCGGATCGCCGAACATGCCTTCCCTAATCAGCGCGCGGTCGGTTGGGGGACGGGCCTGACCGTCCTGTTCACCTGGCAGCTGATTTGGGCGGCGGCTTCCGGGATGGAAACCATGCTCTATATGACGCTTGCGCTAGCGGTTGTGTGGCGGACGATAAAAAGCCCAACCCCCGACGGACTGCAAGGCGGGTGGTTAGTCGGCATTTTCGGCGGCCTGCTCTATCTCACGCGGCCAGAAGGCGTAGGGTTGGTGGGGCTTGCCGGTTTGTTGATGCTCGTGACGCATTGGGGCAAAGGCTATTTTCGTTGGGCAGTTGCGGTGGCCCTAAGCTTCGGGGTGGTCGTCGCGCCCTATGTCATTTGGAATTATGCCCAAAGCGGCGAACTCTTACCTAGCACCGCCAGCGCCAAGGTCGCGCAGTTTGCGCCCCAGCGCGACGCCTTTTCATTGCCTCAGCATTACACGCGCTTGCTGATTCCGCCTTTCATCGGCGCTCAGTTGCTTCTGTTGCCGGGTATGGTGGTCGGCATCAGGCAATTGATACAAGCGCGCCAGTATGTCTATCTCTTGCCTTTGGTGTATGCCGTGGCGCATCTGAGTCTGTACGCGCTGCGCTTGCCCGCTAGCTTTCAGCATGGGCGGTATGTCATGCCGATTATCCCGATGTTATTGCTGTATGGCGTGGGCGGATGGTTGCATATATTGCACATTGCGCGCTTTAGCGCGGTGGGGCGGGTCGTCACGCGCAGTTTAGCGCTGTCGACAGTGGGGGTGTTGCTCGCCTTCATCTGGATTGGCGCGGGAGCGTATGCTAACGATGTACGCATTATCAACACAGAAATGGTCGAAACCGCCCGCTGGGTTGAGGATAACATTCCACTGAACGATCTCTTTGCAGTGCACGATATTGGCGCACTCGGTTATTACGCGCCGCGCGATGTGCTCGATCTGGCGGGGTTGGTCAGCCCTGAAGTCGTGCCCATCATCAATAACGATGCCGCTTTGATGCAACTTATCTGTGCACGGAACGCGCAATGGTTGATGGTCTTTCCGGACCAGCGCCCCGCGCCGCGTGATGATCCCCGCTTGCAAGTGGTTTACGAATCGCCTTACGAATTTGCCAATGAAGCGCGTGGCGCGGCTTCGGAAACATGGAAAATGCGTGTGTATGCCATCCAGTGTACGCCTTAGATCGTGTATTGACAGCCTCGATGCGTAGATTATAATGATTGCCAGCTTGGCGACGTAGCTCAACGGCAGAGCAGTGGACTCATAAGCCATTGGTTGTAGGTTCAAGTCCTACCGTCGCCACTCACCTTAGACAGAAAACACGAATCTCCTAACAAGTAGGAGATTTTTATTTTGCCAATTGCACCCTCGCTAAAGCGGACAGTTGCCGCGCTTATTTTGGGAAGCGCACCAAACTACCCATAGTCAGATCAGGATAAATCGGCTAAAATAGAACGTGCGTTCATAACTTTCTAGCGAGGACTCAATGCCAGACAAAGCCTTTGAATTGCATGCATCTTACGCGCCTATGGGCGACCAACCCCA
>DAOTVD010000149.1:0-2490 GCA_034437075.1 Anaerolineae bacterium | reverse complement strand
TTCGCCACGGGCGAAGTGGGCGGGGGTGGCAAAATCGGGCCGCCCGGCAAGAATGTGAAAGACCAACATGGCCAGGCCGAAGTGGTCGGCAGAGAAGGCAGGGGGCGCAGCCTCGTCATGCTCCGGCGGGGCATAGGCGCAGGGTACAGGGCAGGGAAAGCCAAAATCCATTACATACAGGTTTTGCTGTTCATCAATCCATACGGCTTCGGGGCGCAAGGCGCCGTGTACCAGGCCGTACGCATGGGCCGTATCGAGGGCACTGGCCAGGCTGCGCGCCCATTTGGCGATTGTGGCCCAGGTCGGCTGGGTAGCATACGGCGGAGCAGTGAGCGTTTCGCCAGGATAAAGGGGCGTGATGCTATACAAGTGGTGGTCGATTTCGCCATAATGCAAGAGAGGGGCGATAGTGGGCCAGCGAAACCCGGTGGCCCGCGCTTGGGTGTCGAAGAACTGGGTATATTGTTGTGGGGCGCGAATGAGTTGGGGAGCAAGGCATTTGATCAAGACGCCTTGCCCGCTGTACATATGCCCGCCGACATAACGCAAAACCCCTTGCTGGGTATCAACAAAGGTTTCAACATGGAAACTTCCCAATCGTGTGCCGACCAGGTGGGGGGGCGGGCCAATGTCATTGGGGTGGTGCATGGGATACCTCAGTTTCGCTTCATGCTGCTACGGTATCCCAAAATATATCAGATTCTGAGCAAAATTTGGGTTATCTGGATTGACGAAAAATCAGAAAAATGACCAATATCCCAATTTATCCCTAAAATATCACTTATTTTTCTGATCCAGAATCCCCCCGAGCGGCCAAGCGAGCAGCGTATTTCGCCAGCACGGCGTCTAGGGCGGTGTCTAAATCCACCCCAGTTGCATCAGCTAGCGCGACTAGCGCGAAGAAGGTATCGCCGAGTTCTTCGGCCCAGGTCTCGGGCGGGGTAAATGCGGTTCGCCCGTAATGCGTCGCTTTCAGCCATTCTTTGGCCACCTCGCCTAGTTCGGAGGTTACATCGAGCAGGCGGCTTTCGGGCGAGGCGCTCAAGTGGTTGGCCTGGATGAAAGCTGCCACACGCGCTTGAAAATCGTTACTCATGATGGCCCTTCCTGTTCTGCCAAAATGATATGTCTGCCGTCCGGGTCATAGATTGTGACGCCGCTGGTCGGCCAGTGGGCGGTGTCTGGCGACATGGGAAAGTAGCCTTGTGCACCTAGGCGGACCACCAGGCGGCCAATGGCTTCTTTATCATGAAAATAGAACACCAACGAATGCAGGTTCGGAAATGAGATGGTACTGATGTTGGGCGGCGTTTGGATGAAGGCCAAGTGATAGGCCAGGCTGGGCAGGCCAAAAAACACGCTCGGATAGTCTATGGCTAAACCGTCGTGCTCGATTTCGACTAGCCCAAGCCCGTTGCCATAGAAACGGCGAATGGCGTTCAGGTCGCGTGTGGGGTGGCTGATTTGAACCTGAGCAACGGGCAGATGCCTGCCCCACTGATGGTTTTGCGTCATAACAGCGTTGCTTACTCTGGGTGCATCAAACGATGTACAGCTACTATTCATTATGGCGCACCACAGGTCTTTGACGCAATTGATGGTCGCGCGCGCGACCGCGCGATTAGTCGCGTTTACTGTTGGCGCGACGCTGCAATTTTTTGGCGCGTTTGGTGTTCTTGGCTTGTTTGGCTAGCGCCTGGCGCATTTTTCTCTTGAGGCGCTTAGCCTTTTTTTTCTTGTTCCGTTTTTCGGCGGTTTTCAGCTTTTTTTGCAAACGAGCCGCCTTATGGCCTTGTTTGTCGGCAGCGGCGCGCGCTTTCGCGATGCGTTTGGCCAGCTTGCGTGGCCTCTCGGGGGTGGCGATAGCCTCTTCCTGATTCGGGAGGTCTTCGGCCAAGGGTTCTGGGGTGGCTTCTGGGGCCGGGTCGGCCTGGGTTTGGGTATTAGCGTTCGACCTGCGCGTTGTTTTCGTTTGGGTCGCAGTGGATGCGCGCGGGGTGCGGCTCTGGCGTGATCTGGTTTTGCGGGCAGGTGGCGTGGCCGTGCCGGACTCGGTCGCCTCAACTGTTTCGGTTTGATCGGCGGTTTGGTCTGGTGCGGCGTCTTGCGCGGTGTTCTCGGGGGTGTCCACGCTTTCTTGTGAATCGTGTTGATCGTGTGGCGTGTCGGTCATTCGGGTTATACCTCCTTAAAGTAAGCCGATTGCTACATGGTAAAATTGATTTAATCAAAAATATAACAATATTTAATCATTTACAAGGGCTAAGATGGATTTGCGGGCAGCCGTCGCCAATTGAAAGGACTTTTGCTACACTCAGGGTCTATCTGTCCACACAATTAACCTATACCACGCATGACGTCTCGCGAAATTTTGCAAAGCCGAGCCACAGACCTGGAACGCCCCATTGCCCGCCTTTTGGTTAAGACGGTCGTGCCCCCGTTAGCGGGTTTTTGGGTGACTGTGTTGCTTATGGGCGCTTTACGGCTGGG
>DAOTVD010000148.1:0-6310 GCA_034437075.1 Anaerolineae bacterium | reverse complement strand
TTATTTGGGTTATTGCGAAACCATCAGACCCGAGGGTGTGGTGGTGAGGACACCGTTTGTTGGTGGCTTTCGCGGCAGGGGTACACCCGGCTCCATACCGAACCCGGTCGTTAAGCCTGCCTGCGCCGATGGTACTTGGGGAGTGATCCCCCGGGAGAGTAGGTCGCTGCCAACTTTTTCCTCACCTAAACCATACCCTCGTTCTGATTCTCCCAAAAGATGCGTTAACTCAGGTTTACACCTGCTTAACTTACCCCCATGGAATACAAAACTTCCCTAAAGCTCTATTAAGCCAACATTTGTCATGGTTGTGTACAACTGTGCTGTTGACTTCATTCAAAGGGATGCCCAACCCATATGCAACTCAACCTATCAAGTAGTTCCCTCGCCAAATACACGATTGAAATCAAATATATTGGTTTTGTGATGCTATTGTTGCTAGGCATATATGGCCTAAACTGGCTCAATGTATTGGTAGTATTCGATGATGGTTTGCGTGCTGTATTGCACCTTACGGCGATCTTGGGTGTGCCTGGTATGCTCATCCTAGCATTCTTCGCGAATGCCACACCCTTGATTCAAATTCCATATACCTTTCCGATTATCACAGCCGCATTAGGCGGCAGTTCACTGGAAGCTATTTTGGTGTTGGGGGCTGCTGCCGGAATCGGCGCTGGATTCGCAAAATTCATTGCCTATACTATCGCTGATAAATTGCTCGCTACCCAACCATCCTTAGTGCAAACACGTCTATTCCGATTTATTCAGCATACCGTAACCACCTATCCCAAACGCATTCCGATTCTGATATTTTGCATGACGGCTCTGCCCCTGCCAGATGACGCGGTCATCATTCCTCTGGCGCTGGTGCGCTACGGTAGGCGCCGTTTCTTTTGGCCGGCTTTTTGTGGCAAGGTCGTTCACAATATCGGCGTAGCGTTTGCCTTATATTGTTTTACTGACCTCACTGCGCAGCACATTTCTAGCGACGCACGCAGTGTAGTCGCCCTAGGTTTACTGGCTGCGGTGGTGACGGTGATCCTATATCAAGTTGAAAAAGTAAAACATATCACGAAACAGTCGGCGCGTTAGCCGCCAAATGCCCTCTGCCAGAAGCCTTCCAACTGGCCTCCTAAAGCCCCAACTATTCCTACGCTGCTGAGGTCTGTTATACTTAGATTTATGAGAACACAACCAACAGATGAGTGGTAACCATGCAGCAAACGAATTTGCTCGTTGTGGATGATGACCCCGAAGTCTACGAACTAATTGCGCAAGTTCTGCCGCAAAAGTCATTTAGCACCACGCATGCGATTGACGGCGAGACAGCTTTTCAACTGATCGAAAAAGAGCCGCCGCATCTCATTCTGCTTGATTTAATTATGCCAGGTCTTACCGGGGCAGATGTATTGGTAGGCTTGCGCCAACGTGGCTACACTCGTCCGGTGATTGTCACAACCAAGCGGGATGATGAGCAGCGCGCCATCCGAGCCTTTCGATTGGGGGCTAGCGATTTCATCACCAAACCGATTCGCCCCCCCGAATTGCTGGATGCTATCGAGCGCGCTATGGAAGAAGTACGGTTGCAAAGCGAACGTCAAGAACTCATCCAGCAAGTCCAATCGACCAATGGCCAGCTAGAGCAAAAAATAAAAGAGTTGACCATTCTTAGCCAAATTGGCCGCTCATTGACTGAAATGCGCAATATGGATACGCTTTTTAGCGTGGTGCTGGATAGCATGCTCGCGCTCACTGGGGCGGACCATGCCACGGTTATCCTACGCGATGTAGAGGCCCAAACGCTTACCTTAGTGGCGGGTAAAAATCTAACCCTGGTGATGCAAGAAAAGTTGGGCGAAACAATAACCGATGAACTAGCGAATCTTGTTTTGACCAGCCAAGAACCGCTAGTGGCTTCGGGCGAAGGACTACAACGCTTCAAACTCTCTCGCGAGATTAAAGCTGTGGTATATGTACCCATGAGCGCACACAATAAAGCCTTTGGCCTTCTGACCGTAGGGAATCACAAAAAACGCACCCCCTTTGAGCAACACCACGCCGAATTGCTGACCGCGATGGCCGATTATGTAACCATTGGCTTAACCAACGTCCGGCTCTTTAACACGCTGGAAAAACGCGCGCAAGACACCGAAGATGCCTTGCGCAAAAAAGATGATCTTTTGGCCCAGTGGCAGAAAACGCTGCAACAGCTTGATGATCCCCTAAAAGGCATTTACCAGGGGTTAACCCAAATGCGCGAAAACGCGACCACTGAACAGCAGCAGCATATCGCTCAGTTGCAAGAATCTATTGGCCACATTGCGCAGACCCTGCATACGCTGGGGGACAGCACAGCCCGGTCAACGCGCGGTATTCAGCGTATTTCTCCTCGGTAGCGAAAGCGAGCAAAGCTTGTGTCTGGTAAACGCATTTTAGTTATTGATGATGCACACGAAACCCGCAGCCTGCTCGTCGATAATGTCTTGCGCATGGAAGGTTACGACGCATCCAGCGCAGCAGATGGCTACGAAGCGCTCGACATCGTGCATGAGTCTACTTTTGATCTCATCATTGCCGATTATTTAATGCCGAATATGACCGGGTTAGAGTTTTTGAAAACGATCCGGCAGAACGGCATCTTAACGCCATTTATTCTGATCACTGCGGAAGGCTCCGAGCAACTCGCGGTGCGCGCCTTGCGGCTTGGGGTTCGGGATTACCTCATCAAACCATTTTCAATTAGTGATTTTTTAGACGCCATCGAGCGCATCCTGAACGAGCCAACGCCTATACCATCGCCAAGCAGCTTGGATGTGCAGCTCTTGGATATGATCAAGCATATCAAAGACCCAGTGATTATCGTCAGCCACGAACAACAAATTTTGTATGTCAACGACATCGCGCAAAAAACATTCAATATCAACCACAACCCACACGAAGCACCTACGCTGAAGCAGGCCATTCAGCATCGCGATCTTTACGCCATCTTTAACGATAATAATGTCCCGGTCGGGCGCTACGAGATCGAAATTAACGACCAACTGATTTTTAATGCGCATGTCTCCCCCATCGCAGGCCAGGGATATGTCGTTACCATGCAGGACATTAGCAAACTGAAAGAGTTAGAAAAGACGCGCAGTGAGTTTGTAACGGCTATTTCGCACGATCTACGGTCACCCCTGACCACGATTCTCGGCTATGTAGAATTGCTTAAGCGGGCTGGCTCGCTGAATGAACAGCAAGAGAAATTTACCGATAATATCCTCTTGAGCGTCAAGTCAATTACCGCTTTGCTGACCGACTTGCTGGAACTAAGCAAAATCGAGGCCGGGTTGGATACAACGCGCGACATTGTACAAATGGAACTCATCGTGCGTTATGCAGTCGAGACGCACAAAAACGATATGGACGCCCGCCAACAAGAACTCTCTATCGACCTACAGCCGAGCCTGAGCCCCATCCTGGGCAACCCTATTCGGCTGAAACAGATGGTTTCGAACCTAATCCAAAACGCGATCAAATACACCCCAGTCGGGGGCGCTATACGCCTGACGCTTTATGAAGATGATCCTTTTTTGATTTTGGAAGTGAGTGATACCGGCATCGGTATTCCCATGAAAGACCAGCCCTATATCTGGGACAAGTTTTTCCGGTCGGACGAAACAGCCGAGCGCTACCCGGGCACAGGCTTGGGGCTTTCAATTGTGAAAACCATTATCGAAGCGCATTCCGGGCGCATCTGGCTCAACAGTATCCCGGATGAAGGGACAACATTCACCGTCATGCTACCCACCCATAAACCAGATGCCACATGAACGACAGCCAAACACCCCAAACTGGGGACGAAAGCACTTGGATACAGATCGCTGAAACGAATGGCAGCTTTGAGGCCGAAATTATCGCGGGCTTGCTGCGCACATCGGGTATTCCGGTATATATCGAAAGCATCATCGGGTTACCTAGCATCTTTGGGCACTTCGGCGACCCCAAGCGCGTGTACGTCCACGCTCGCGACTACGACGCTGCCGTTGAAGTCTTGGATGAACACGAAGACGACCTACCGCCCAGTTTAGACGAACCAGGAATCCAACTATGAGCGATACACTAACGACCATCCCGGGCCTGCGCGTGGGCCATGCTCACGATCTTAAAAGCCCCACCGGCTGCACGGTAATCCTTTGCCCGCCGAAGACAGTCGGGGGGGTCGATCAACGGGGTGGCGCGCCGGGCACCCGCGAAACCGATTTGCTGCACCCTATGCAAATGGTTCAGCATGTTAACGCGCTATTTTTGGCTGGGGGAAGTGCCTACGGTTTGGCCGTGGGCGATGGCGTTATGCGCTATTTGGAAGAAGAAGGCTCGGGATTTGCGGTAGGGCCAGAGATCATCGTGCCGATTGTGCCCGGCGCGATTTTGTTTGATCTTGGCCTGGGCAGCCATACCAAGCGCCCCACTGCGGAAATGGGGTATACAGCCTGCAAAAATGCCACAGACGCGCCCGTTGTGCAAGGTAGTGTGGGCGCCGGGGCCGGGGCCACTGTTGGCAGCTTGCTAGGCCCGGCCCACGCGACCAAAGGCGGCATTGGCTCCGCTGCCGAAGCCATCCAGGATGGGTTATATGTGGCGGCATTGTTTGCGGTCAATGCCTTTGGGGATGTGCTGGGCGAGGATGGACAGATCATCGCTGGGCTACGCACCGGGCCAGAAGATGCGCATTTCGCAGACACATTGGTCACGATGCGCCAGATGGCCATGCAGGGCAGCCAGAATACAGTTGTGGGCGTCGTGGCGACGAATGCCCGGCTAGATAAGGCCCAAACCAACAAACTCGCGCAGATGGCGCAAGCGGGGCTCACGCGCGCTGTGCGCCCTGCGCATACACCTTTTGACGGCGACACAATTTTTGGATTGGCTACGGGCACATACGAAGCCGCTCAGGAGGTCAATATTGGCGTGTTAGGCGCGTTTGCCGCCGAGGTCACATCGCGGGCTATCCGCAATGCTGTGCGCCACGCGACAGGGCTCAGCGGCGTTCCGGCAGCCCACGAACTCTAATTCTGGGCTTGCTGAGCATTCCAAGCGGCTTCATCGGCCAATTCACCACCGTCGATTTCAGCATCGACCAAGCGATAATTCTTGTCAAACAAAAGTGTTGCTTCCGCGCGCTCAAAAGTTCGGGGGCCAACCACTTGTTTACGGCTAATCGGGTTATCGCCGTCGCCTAAAGACACATCGTAGCCCGGTTGCAGCCGCAAGCGCACAATTTCGCCCGAGCGATTCAACCGGACATACACGTATATTCCCTTGTCTTTGGGGGACGACCCACCGCCGAAAAGGTTTTTCAAGAAATTCATCCTGACCTCGTTGCTTGGTAATTATCAATTTGTTCGGCAGCCATGTTGAAGTTCTGCAAGGCTTGTTGCGCCTGGCTGAGCCCTTGCTGGATGGTGTTTTCTGTGTAAGCGGATTGCTGGCAAGCGGAGACGTATAGCTCTGCCGAGGCACGCGCCAGGGCCAAACCGTCGTTCATGAGCGCGATGGTATCAGCCAATGCGGGCTCCGGCGCGAGTAAGGCGGGGTCTTCTACCGCATAATCATCATCAAGCTGAATAGAGCTACAGCCAAAAGCGCTTGTCTCGCCCTGTTGCACGATCTGCCAACGCTGCTGGATAAGCGAATTCATAGCGGCTTGTCCATTGCCGGCAATACGTTCTAGGTCACGCAGTAGGCTGGCGTCAATCGGTGGCAAGG
Source organism: Anaerolineae bacterium (assembly GCA_034437075.1). GTDB lineage: Bacteria > Chloroflexota > Anaerolineae > Aggregatilineales > J027 > DAOTVD01. The sequence continues at coordinate 559 of DAOTVD010000148.1, read as the reverse complement.
GCGTTTCTGTGGGCAGGGGAACGTCCGTGGGGACGAGTGTCGGAGGAACCTCGGCTTCAGTCGGTTCTTCTGCACCAGATTGGGCATTGGCGGTGGCCTGGGTCACCTCGTCAGCGGTCGTGGTAATCATCATCTCCACTTGATTCAGGGCATCTAGGGTGTTTTGGGTGTCCTGGGCGGACATTTCGGTCGGGGCAGTGCAAGCGGTCTGCCATTGAGCGCGCAAGAAGCTCAGCAAATCGAGGGCTTCGTTGATGCTTTCCATGCTGTCTGCCAACTCGGGATAGTTTTCGCGGGTGTTGGGCTGGGCTTGAAAGCTAGGCAAGTCGCTTAGTTCGGCTGTGCAGGGTAATGACTCGGCTTGCCATTCTGTACGTAGGGCATTTAGGTCATCCAAAGCGACTAGCACGACGTTATTGGTGAAATCCGCGAACACCTCGTCCGGCGACTCGGCGACTTGTACCGGCGTATCACCGTCCGCAACTTGCTCAACATCAGCGAATGGCTCATCTTCAGCGCCACCCAGAACACGCACAGCAATATTTGCCCCTAACACGAT
>DAOTVD010000147.1:0-12341 GCA_034437075.1 Anaerolineae bacterium | reverse complement strand
ATGGCTTCGGGGAATTCCATGGTTCAGTGCTCCTCAATACATGAATGTTCGTTCATGCTTTGAGTGTAGCGCAGGGGTTCGGTTTTGTGGGTTATAGTGTGGTTTGAATGAGGGACATTTATAGGACAAAAGCCCCTCTTTTTGAGGGGCTTAAAAACGGCTTAATTTGTGACCCCGGTAGGACTCGAACCTACAACCGATTGATTAAGAGTCAACTGCTCTGCCAGTTGAGCTACGGGGCCGTATAAAGCCCGAGTGTAGCACACTCGGGCAGGCTGTCAATGTACAAAAAACGGCGCCTACGACCCGCCGAAACTGTCCTCGGGGAACTCCGGCGGTACCAGCGTATAATCCAATTGTAGGGTCGTGTTACTTGCGGTTTCATCCACGATGATCGGCATTTGCACCGTGCCGCGTTCCACAAAGCACAGCGCATAATTGATGTATTCGCACCAATAGATGGTCAAATCCACGCTGAGGGTTGTTTCGCCTTCGGCCAGATCAACCGGGAATTCGATGGGCAAATCGGGCACCACCACGCGATAATCACGCTGCTCTGCCGGTATCGTCGCGATAGCGTCCTCGGCCCAGATGGCCGTAAAGGGCGCCTGATCGTTCAAGCCATAGCCCGTGGGCATGATCGGATTAACCACAATCGTCCCCGTGCCCGGCGCGACCGTCTGCGGAGCGAGCATAATCTCGCCATTCCCCATCAGATCATCGAAACTGGGCGCGGTTTCCTCCTGGGGCGGTTCGCTGATGAGCGGTTCATCCGTGATGGCCGTTTCCGGCGGCAGCAGGCGATTCACGTTCGGGAAAATGACCGTCGAAACGTTGCGCGAGTCAATGTCTACGACGCGAAGCGCATGATTATTGGTGTCGGCCACGAACAAGCGACCGTTATAGTACGCCACGCCGCCTGGCTCATCGAACAGTGCTTCGTCGCCCGTGCCATCGAAATAACCGCCGCGCGCATCACCGACGAATGTCTCGCCAAAACGCCGCGCCGGATCGTATACCTTGATCTTGTTGTTATACGTATCCGCAAAATAAACCAGCCCATCAGCAGAGATCGTCACGCCCAACGGATGCTGCAAGAGCGCCTCGTCACGCTGGCCATCCGCATCACCATAAATGAACAACCGCCCGCTCTGCGCATCAACCGGGCCGAGCAACGTTTCCACGACCCCACCCTCGGCGATTTGGGCGCGGCGCAGCGAACTCGATTCCGAGTCGGCAAAATAGACCCAATCGCCATCCGTAGCCACGCCGCTGGGTTGCGCGAGTTCGGCTTCCGTCAAGCGCAGACCGTCGATCAGGTCTTCGCGACCTGTCCCGGCGAAGGGCGCCACGGTATCATCCGCCAAATTCATCTGCCAGAGTTGATGCGAACCCGCCATGGCGATATACAGCACACCGTCATGATGCGTCACATCCCATGGCGAGCGCATCGGCACGGCCAATGCATCGCCCTCTGTCGGACGATCAAGCGTAATGGCACCCGTGCCCGCGACGCGCGTCACCGTGTCTGCCTCTAAATCCACGGCACGAATAGCATGATTATCCGTATCGGCCACGTAGAGCGTATTCCCGACCAACTCCATACCGTGCGGCGTATTAAAGGTCGCCGTGTCGAGTGGGCCATCGGTCATGCCTGCTGCGCCCGTGCCGATAATCTGCTGCACTTCGTAATTATCCAGGCGCGCGACGATGATGCGATTATGCCCCGTGTCGGCAATAAACAAGCGGTTACCCGGTTCATCCACAACCACCTTGCCGGGGAAGCGCAACGGCGTATCGGCCATGTCATCCATTTCCGGCGCCAGCGGGATCGGCGTTGGGTTAATGGCACCTGCCGCGCGATATTCTTCGGCCATGGTCTCGATGACCGGCGCGAGCGCTTCGTACACACCCTCGCCCTCATGACGCCCGACCACATCGCCGTAAGGGTCAATCAGATAGATCGAAGGCCAGGCCCGCGCGCTATACAAACGCCAGATGTCCATATTGGCATCGTTAACAACCGGATGCGTCACTTCGTAGCGCTGCACAATCTGGCGGATGTTCTCCGTCACACCTTCGTTATCAAACTTGGCCGAATGCACGCCAATCACGACCAATTCTTCGGGATATTCGGCTTCCAAGCGATGCAAATCCGGGATCACATGAATGCAGTTGATGCACCCATATGTCCAGAAATCCAGCAGCACGATTTTGCCTTCCAGATCGGCCATCGTGAGCGGTTGCTCCACGTTCAGCCAGTTCAGCCCGATAGGAAACTCCGGCGCGCGCGTTTCACCCCGAAATGTGAATTCGGCGTCGTCCTGAGCGACTGCGTCCGAAGGGGCTAAAACCCATATCATCGCGAAAGCGAGTAATAGCGCCCCGGCAATGCCTGTCCATAGCTTTAGATTCTTCATACCTTGTACCTTGTACGTCGTCTTTGCTTACGTGGCTCGCTTTTGAAGCCATTATACGTAAATTGTCTGGATTATTGAGTTGCTGAATAGTGCCAACCTTACGCTTATGGCGTAAGCGTTGAATGAGAGCGGGCAAAGCGGCGGGCTTGCGGTATAGTTAAAGGGTCACAACGCCCATCAGGAGATACTATGGATACCCGTATCACCAAACTAGCCGATGTCATCATCAACTATTCGACCGCTGTGCAACCCGGCGAGCGCGTCCTCATCCGTGCCCTAAGCCCCGCCGCCGAGCCGCTGGTTGCTGCACTATACCAAGCCACCTTGCGGGCCGGCGGGCAAGCGTTCACGTACGTTCACATCAGCGATGAGGATAGCCTGGCCATCGAAGCCACGGATGATAGCGACCTATTGGCTATGCCCAACCCCATGTTGCAAATGATGTACGAAACGAGCGACGTCATTATCCGCATTGGCGCGTCCGAGAATCCGCTGGCCCTCAGCAGCTATCCCCAGGCCGGGCAAAACGCGCGCAGTGCCGCCTTCGGTGCCGACATCGCCATCCAGATGCGCCGCGAAGGCGAGGGCAGCCTGCGCCGTTGTTCCACTCAATTCCCAACCCAGGGTTACGCCCAGGCCGCCGAGATGTCCTTGCAACAATACGAAGACTTTTTCTATGGCGCGTGCAAAGCCCATCTGGATGACCCGGTTGCCGCCTGGCGTGCCTTGGGCGAAACGCAAGCCCGCCTGGTGGACTATCTGCGCGGGAAAGCGCATATCCATGTGCGCGGGCAACATATCGACCTGCAAATGTCCATCGCAGGCCGAACGTTCTTGAACGCGCAAGGCCAGCGCAATATGCCCGATGGCGAAATCTTCACCGGCCCGGTAGAAGATAGCGTGAATGGCTGGGTGCAATTTACCTACCCGGCCCTGTATCGTGGCAACGAAGTGACCGGCGCGCGCCTGACCTTCCGAGATGGCCTCGTCACTGACGCCACCGCCCGCAAAGGTGCCGAATTCCTGAACAGCGTACTAGACACTGACCCCGGCGCGCGGCGCCTGGGCGAGTTCGCCATCGGCACCAATGCCGATATTCAGCGCTTCACGGGCAGCATCCTCTTTGATGAAAAGATCGGCGGCACGGTGCACATGGCCGTCGGCCAGGGCTACCCCGAAACCAATAGCCAGAACACCTCCAGCGTCCATTGGGATATGATCTGCGATATGCGCGACGGCGGCGAAATCCTGGTCGATGGCGAATTGTTCTATAAAGATGGTGAATTCAAAGTCTAAGCGCCACCAAGGACTATCTTTTGCGCCACCCCCCAAGCACCATATTATCGCATCCCTCCCATGACCAAGGATTGCTTGTCAGGGGGCGGAGCAAGTTGTATATTAGGTAAGATCAAGCTCTTGTTGGAGTAAAATTATGCAAATATGCCAGAACTGCGGATACGACAACCGCGAAGGGCTTCTATTCTGCGAAAAATGTGGTGTCGCGCTGGGCATGGTCTCAGTGAGCACCAAACAACTAAACGAAGAAGATGACAATCTCGCTGCCGGTAGCCAGTACCTTGCAGATGACCACGTGATGTTGTTACATTTCGTAGGCTATGAAGACCCCGTCGCTATCAAGCTGGATAATGAATTGGTGCTAGGGCGCGAAGGCGCGGATAATGGCTTCAATTTGTCCAGCTTTGATGCGGCCAATCATGGCGTGTCACGCCGCCATGCGATGTTCATCCGCGAAGATAACCAGGTGTTTATCCGCGACTTGCAAAGCACCAATCACACGTACCTCAACGGTAGTCGCCTGGTAGAAGACCGGGATTATGCTATCCGCGATGGGGACGAGATCACCCTCGGACGCCTGACCTTCAAACTATTCTTCAAATAAGATGTAATATGTGGGGCCGCCCCGTTACACGAGACGGCCCATTACTTTTTGCTAGCCCGCGCTAGGGTGCCGCTTGTTCGAGTGTCATTTCATACGCGCCGCGCCCCCCAAAGCGAGTCGCCCGCAGCGTATAAAACCCAGTGACTTCAATCTCATATTCCAGGACGCTGTCCGTAGGCCGAAAACCATCTGGCGCGTTTCCGGTATGGTCATCATTTTCCGCCAATAGATTTTGGTTGGGGCTGATGAGCTCGATGCGCGGGTCTAGGCTTTGTTCGGGCGAAATATCGCGCATGGTCACGCGGATGCGGTCACCGGCCTGGGCTTCGAAGAACCAGTCGTGGGCGTTAAACTGATTGTTTAAGCTACCCTGCACGGTCGCGCCATAGGTAATGTTCCCGCCCCCAGCCGAAGGATCGACGAGCGCGGGGCCTTGGGCGGCACCCTGCCCACTACCGGGTCGGTTCGGCAAGGACAAATTGCCATCTCCTGTAAAGCTGAAGGCTTGCACCTGGCTGAAGCCGCTCTGCGGATTCGTTTCGCTGAAGAACAGCGTACCATCCACGCCAACCACCAACCCGGCTGGGGTCAGCGTTTCGCCCGGTTGAAAGCGATCGGTCCGCGTGGCGTCATACGGGATGCCGAAACGGTCCAGCAAGGCGCCTGAAGGCGCGAATTCTAAAATGCCCTGCGTATCTGTGGCGATGATGATATTGTCATTCGGCGCGATGGCGATATCTACGGGCCGGGTTTGGGCGAAGACCTCCAACGCTAAATGGGTCACCAACGGCGAACCGTCCGAATCTAGCAGATTCAAGCCGCCGCTTTCGCCAACCAGATATAACGCGCTGGTCTGCACATTGTTGTCCAAATAGATGGTGTCTAAATCCGGGTTGATGTCGGCTAGATCGATGGTATCGAGCAAGTTGCCGAAGCGGTCGAAGCGATATAGCCGGTCGGTCGGTTCGGCGCCATGCCCTTCGGAGATCGTCCAAATTTCATCGTTGCGGGTAATGGCCAGGCTGCGCGGCATCCCCGGCGCGAACTGCCCGGGCCCATCGCCCGTGACACCAAAGCCGTATTCATACGACCCCGCGCGGTTCACGACCATAATCTGGTTATTGTCGCCGGGCGTGGCATTGGCCACAAACAAGCGTGCATCCCGGCTGATGACAATGTCCGTCAGGTTATCATCATTGAAGAACGGCCCCAGGTAATTCACGAATGCGCCGTTGGTTTCATCCAGCACCAAAATGCCGCGTTGGCCTGCCGCGACATAAAGCAGGCGGAAGGGGTCAAACGTGATGCCGCCCAGCGTAATGGGGGCTGCATCGGCGGGTTGGGGGGCTTGGTACTGCCACAAGACGCCGCCATCCCGGTCGGGTAAGTCCGCGAAGGGGTTTTCAAAGGCGCGCGGCGTGAAGAATTCCAACGAGGCTTTCAACTCATCCAACAGCGCGGCGGATTCCTCCCAAGTGGCATTGCTGGCAAAGCCGCGTAGCAACGCCAAACGGCCATTCTCTAGCCCGATGAGCCCAACGCGCGTGGTCAATTCGCTGTCATCCACCGTGTATTCCACCTGCCAGCCAGAACGATTGCCGAAATCCACGGCTTCGGGCTCGGGGGCGGTTGTGCCACGGGGCACCAGCGCGCTCAGTTGGCCGGGCAGATCGCTAGCGCGTTGCAGGCCCAATTCTAAAAATGAGCCCAGGATAATGCGCACGACCAGATCATCCGGGACGGCGCCATTTTGCACGGCCTCGCGCCCCGCAGGCGTCACGATCGTCAACACATCGGTATCTTGCTCCACTTGCCAGCCCTCGGGCACATCAAACGCAATGCCAAGGTCAGGGTTACGATAGCGCCCGCCCTCTTGAGCCCCCAAGGCCGGAACCAACACCAGGCTCGCGCCCAGTATCATTAGCATAATGCGACGCATAGCGCGCAACTCCTTCTGATTGTGCATGATATGGCGCTCATTGTAGCGCAAGATGGCGCCCAGTGGGCTGGTTTTTCCTAGCGCGTGGGCCAGACGATGGCTTAACCTGAGCATTCCATGATAGAAAGCCGATGCATCCCCCACGATGTAAGACGGAGTCGCTATCATCAATCTAAAGTTATATACACAACAAACAGATACACGGAGAACAACCATGCCCCGCGCAATCTATAACGGAACCATTATTGCCGAAAGCGACCAAACCCAGATGGTCGAAGGCAATCATTACTTTCCGCCGGATGCCGTCAAGTGGGATTACCTGAGCCGTACCGACCATTCGACCGTCTGCCCCTGGAAAGGCACCGCTAGCTACTACACCTTGCAAGTGGATGGCGAAGAACAGGCCAACGCCGCCTGGCAATACGAAACGCCCAAAGACGCCGCGCAGAACATCAAAGACCATATCGCGTTTTATACCCGCTTCGTGACCGTCGAATCTTAAATCCATGATCCTGGGGGCTTATCCGCCCCCGCCCCTTTGGGTGGCTTGTGCCCGGCCTGGGGAGTGCGGTATGCTGGGCGTATCAACCAGTGAGCCGCGCCGCCGCGCGCACCGAGAGTATATTATGGACGCTTGGCCCCCCGCCCCGCGCATATTTCAAATCAATACCTGGACATGGCTGTACGACCTAAGCCAACACCATAACCGCCCTATCACGCTGGGCGACATACCCGAACAGGCTTTGAACATATTGCTTGGCGAACTCGGCCATATGGATGCCGTCTGGCTGATGGGCGTGTGGCAACGTAGCCCGGCGGGGCGGACGATTGCGCTAGAACATCCTGGCTTGCAGGCTGAATACGACCGCGTTTTGCCCGATTGGCGCCAGGAGGATGTCGTCGGCTCGCCGTATAGCATCGCGGCCTATCAGGTGGATGAGCGCTTAGGCGGCATGGCGGGCCTGGCCACCATCCGCGAAAAGTTAGCCGCGCGCGGCCTGCGCCTGATTTTGGATTATGTGCCCAACCATACCGCGCTCGACCATCCCTGGGTGCGCGAGGCACCCGATGTCTATGTGCACGCGAGCGACGCCACACGAGCCGCCCATCCCGAATGGTTTTTCCAAGCCGATGAACGTTGGCTGGCCCACGGGCGCGACCCGTATTTCCCGCCTTGGACAGACACGGCGCAGGTGAACGCATTTTCCCCCGGGGCGCGGCGCGTGGCGCGCGAAACCTTGCAGCATATCGCGACCCTATGCGATGGCGTGCGCTGCGATATGGCCATGTTGCTAACGCATGAAGTCTTTGCCCAAACCTGGGGCGATTTGGCCGGGCCGCCGCCGGAGGTAGAATTCTGGGAGGAGATCATCCCGGCAGTTCGCGAAACCAACACTGATTTTTTATTCATGGCCGAAGTCTATTGGGATATGGAACACGCGCTGCAAGAACAGGGCTTCGATTATTGCTACGATAAGCGCTTATATGATCGGCTGGTGCATGGCTCGGCGGCGGCGGTGCGCACCCATCTCATTGCGGACATCAACTACCAGCAAAAACTGGTGCGCTTCACGGAAAACCACGACGAACCGCGCGCGGCATCTACCATGCATCCGGCCCAGAATATCGCGGCAACGGTGCTATGCGCGACCCTGCCCGGCGCGCATCTGATCCATGAAGGGCAAATGCGCGGCCATCAGGTGAAATTGCCCGTCCAACTGGGGCGCCGCCCCATTGAAAAAGATGATCCGGTGCTGTTGTCAGTCTATCGCGCATTGCTAGAGCGCTTGCCCGCACGCGAGAACCTGAAAAAATGGGAACTCTTGCAAGTCACAGATATGAACGGGAACGAGCACCCGACCTTGATTGCGCATATATGGACTGAGAACATGGATTTGCTGACAGTGGTCAATTACAGCACGCAATCGGCTAGTGGCTCCGTGAAATTGCCCAGCCGCTATGATAACTCGGCTTTTATCGACCTAATGACCGGCGAAGTCTGGAATATGCCAGGCGTTAGCGCCTTCTACATCACCTTGCCCGCGTGGGGCTGGATAATCCTAACGACCTGATTACGCGCGCCCGAACGACAAAAAAAATGAGTAAAAGTTGCCTAAAAGTACAATTGTTTTAGGATTATAAAGCAGTTTATACTGAGATTGGGCATATTTTGATATGTTCCGGGTCGATAGATAGGACACATGCCGCATGGAGAGCCACATCCTCGAAAAGCTTCTGGAAATCAGCCGCCAACTATCGCAAACACGCTCCCTGCAACCCCTACTAGAATATTCGCTGGATATTGTGCTGGAATTAATCAGCGGCGAACGCGGCATGGTCATCCTCAAACGCGGGGATAAACTGGACTACCGCGTGCACCGCTCGCGGGATGGTCAATCAATAACTAACCCAGAACAAGAAACCAGCCATAGCATCCTACGCAAAGTCATCGACAACCGCACCCCGCTTAAACTAGTCAATGCCATAGATGACCCCGAGTTCGCGCTATCCACCAGTGTGGGGATGCTGCAACTGCGCTCGGTGATGTGCGTGCCCATGCAGGTTCACGAGCGTCTTATCGGGGTTATCTACGTAGAAAACCGCAGCAGTAACGGCGTTTTCCGCCAGCAAGAACTCGATATTTTGTCCTATTTTGCCGGGCAAGCCGCCGTCGCCATCGACAACGCCCTACTCAACGAGGAACTCGAAGCTGTGGTGGCCGAGCGAACCGCCGACCTGGAAGCGGCCCTAAACCAATTGCGCGAAGAAGCCGCCCAACGCGAAAAGCTGCATCAAGTCTTGGCCGATAATCAGAACCGGGTCGATGCGATTGTGGACAATGCCGGGGATGCCGTTATTATCTTTGACGAGAATTTATATGTCGAGCGCTTTAACCTGGCCGCCGAACGGATTTTTGGCTACACTGCCGATGAAATTTGCGGGCACCATCTAGAAATTCTGCTGCCTGAGAACACGCGCGAAAACCATCGCGAGCATGCCAATACGTTTATCCACAGCGACCGGCGCTCCCAATTGATGTATAGCCGCGAGGGCATCTTTGGGCGGCGCAAAAATGGCGAGATTTTCCCCGCAGAGGTGTCTGTTAACAAACTGGATACCTATACCGGGAAAATGTATACGACCATCTTGCGCGACATCAGCGAGCGCAAGCGGGCCGAAGCAGAAATCCAGAACCAAAACCGCGAATTAAACGCCTTCGCGCATACAGTCGCGCACGATTTGAAAAATCCGCTGGCCTCGATTGTGGGCTATGCCTCCATGTTGGCGGGGGATGATCTGGAGGCAGACGAACAGGTGATGTTCGCTGATCGGCTAGTCGATATGGCGATGATTTCGACGCGCATTGTCGATAATTTGCTGCTGTTGGCCACGCTGCGGCAGGCCGAGGTAGCCCCTCAACGGCTGGACATGGCCGAGATTATAGAAGAAGTACAACAACGCCTACAGCACCAACTCGTTAAACATACGGTCGTCTTACACCTGCCGCACGATTGGCATCCCGCATTAGGCTATGCCGGGTGGATTGAAGAAGTCTGGATCAACTATATCAGCAACGCCCTTAAATATGGCGGCACGCCACCCGAGATTACCCTGGGCTCCGAAGCGCTGCCGCATGGCCGGGTGCGCTTTTGGGTCGCAGACAATGGGCCGGGTATTCCGCTCGAAAAACAGGCCGGCCTCTTTACCGAATTCAATCGCCTGGGTGAGCAACGCGCCAAAGGCCACGGCTTGGGCTTGTCGATTGTGAAACGCATTATGGACAAACTCGGCGGTGATGTAGCTGTTGAAAGCGCCGTAGGCGCGGGCAGTCGCTTCAGCTTCATTCTGCCCGCCGACACCACAACGCCTTAGTTGTCTTCCAGTTCGTTAAAATTACGGTTGGGCTCGGGATCATCGTCAATATCCGGCGCTGGAATCGCCTCCCCCGTGATGCTGCTTTCGGTCGTGTCCAGATTATTCAGGTTGTCCTCGTCCGGCAGCATCGCGTCCACCAGGGCGGGTTCCAGCGAAGCACCCGCGCTCTGGCATAAATGCCCATCAGAAATGCCAAACGTGGCTTCTTGGGTGTAGGTCGTGCCCGTATTGGGTACTGTCAGGCTCAATTCGCACTGAATCGTATTATCTTCGGGGTCGTCGCAGGCGACATCCTCTACAGTCAGGTTTGCCAGGGCGGCCACATCTTCGTCTTCTAGGTGTTCTTCAGGACAAATATAATCATTGGCCGTGTCGGTATCACCTTCAAAGGCGGCGCGCACCGCAATCTCAGCGTTATCAGCGTCTAAGCCGGGGCTGCACGCGGCCAGAGATAGCAAAATAATGCTCAGCAAAAACGGAATACGTAAGTACATGGTTGCTCCTCTCGCAATCGTTATCGACTCTACGATAGAGGAAAATTGGCGCAGGCTCAGGATGCGAACGGGCCTATCTGGCTGGGTCGAATGGGCCAGACGCCCGCGCAGAGAACAAAAAAGGAGCCGAAGCTCCTTAAAAATCTGGCAATTGATGATGTGCGTTAACCGCTACACCACCAACGATAGTCGATGCCCTCAAAAACGCGGTCTTTTTCCCAATAGCGCGCCGCCAATTCGGTGTTCGGTTGCCCGGCCTCCAGCGAGTTGGCCAATTCGTTGAAGCGTTCCAGATGGCTTTCGAAACGCTGCACCGCATAATCCCGCGCTTGGCCCGTCGTCACCAAGAAGGGCCAGTCCGAGCTTTCGGCCAGCAGCAATTCGCGCGCGGTCTGGTTGAGCACGCCCCGCAGGGTATCGTTATCATAATGAGCTTGATACTTATCAGCCAGAGCTTGCATACGCCCTTCAGCGGCGTGCAACGGCCCCCACATCCATTCGGTTTCGACGTTATTCCAGGTGAAGTGCGTCCCGCCCGCGCCCCAACTGCCCTCTGGCACATGCAGCACATCCTGGGGGGGGTGTTGCTCGAGATAGTCGCTAGCCGTCACCAGATCGACCGTTTCGCTGGCAGCCAGGCCCCGCAGCACCTGTTTCAGCCAATCGACGCCCTCGAACCACCAATGGCCGAACAATTCGGTATCGTAATTCGAACTCACCAGGCCATAGCCCAAGCCATGGTTCTCGCGCGCTTCGAAGATGCGTTCCACCAACCCAACGAAATCCTGAGCATGCATGTGCACTTTGTTCTCGGCCCAATCAGGATGGTAAAAGTCCTTATCCCCTAAATCGACCTTGGCGCCAGTAACGCGCCAATATTGCAAGCCGGATTCGCCATCTTTGCGGTGGAACTCGCGATAATCAAAATCGCCGGGGTAGCCCAAATCCGCCGACCAGACCCGCTGGCCGGTTTCGTTGTTGCGCCCGATAATCGCCACGCCGCTATGCTCGTCCGCTTCGGGGCCGGCGGTCGTGTCGCTCACCAAATACGGGTAAAACGTGCTGGTATCCTGGGCGGGTTTGGGCGCGGCGCGCATCGGCACCAGATAGCGGCGTTTGATGGCCCCGTAAGGGCCGATGGCCTCGCCCGCCGCCACGCCCACAGGCTCGCCACCTTCGATAAGGTGCGTCTCAGAGAAAAAGAGCTTAAGCCCGGCTTCCGCCAAAAAATGTTCGATCCCTGGGCGCAGATTTCCGTGCTCATCCACATAGGCCGGGCGATAGGCACATTCGGGTAGCCAAATGGCACGCGGCGCGCGCCCGTAGTGTGTTTGGTAGCTGTTAATCCCTGCCTGCAACTGGCCCCGGATCGCGCTATCTTCACCGAGCAGGGGCAAATAGCCATGCGTGGCCGCGCAAGTGATGATCTCGATATAACCTTCATCTTGCAGGGTCTTGAACGCGCCGACGATGTCGCGATTGTAGCGTTGGTCGAAGCTGTCTTTGATCGTCTCGTAATACGTTTGGTAGAAGCTCGCGAGGTATTGCAGATGTTTGTCGCCCACCCACCAGTGCTTTTCGGGCTCTTGTGCCTGGGCTTGGGTCAGCGCCGTGGATACGGCCTCTTTATCGACCTTGGGCTTGCCGTAGGCGTCGGTTTCTTCGGCTTTTTCTAGGCGTTTTTTCTGTTCTTCTTCCCACAAATCGCCCCG
>DAOTVD010000146.1:0-13635 GCA_034437075.1 Anaerolineae bacterium | reverse complement strand
GCGGCCTGGCCCGTGCCGCCAAGCGTAGAGACCCACACCATCGCCCCACCTTCAAATGACTGAAAAGCATTGTTGGCGCTGGTGGGCGTCCCATTTTCCAGCGGGCACCCCAGCCGCGCGGCCAGGTCAGGATTATCCAGCAATAATTGGTTGAAGGGCGGACCTGGGGGCGTGGGGCATTCGTCAAGGGCCAAGACCGCCGCAGCACCCCCCACGGGGCCAATGATCGCGCCAGGCGTGGCGGGCGTATCGGTGGGGGTGGGCGTAAACGTGGGGGTAGCCGTAATATCCGCCGTCGGTGACGGGCTCGCTTCTGAAGATGCAGATACGGGGCTCGCGTCCTCGCTTGGTGTGCCGGGTAGCGTCGGCGCCAGAACCGGACTTGCGGAGGGCGTAGGGGTGTTTGTGATAATCATAAATTGCTCTTGCGGGGTGGCAGATACCAAAATGGGCGTAGGGGGTGCGGGGTTGAGCGTTTCGCAACTCACCAAGCCGATGAGCCCCCATAATCCCGCTAAAATAATGAGTCCTTTGCGCATAGACGCATTATACGCGCCTGGCGGCGTACATAACAGGCTCTGCCCTGTGGCGCCCGAGTATGCTATGCCAGCAGGGCAGAGCGACAGAAGCAACAGATGGCCGCTTAGTTCGAAAAAGCGTTGAGCGCGCCAAAGACATTGTTATCTAGTTCAATGCCATACTCTTTGAACTTATCCTCAAAACGTGGGCGCATGCCCGTGGGCAATAGCTCGCCACCGCCGTCGTGGCTGGGGTGCATGGTCGGTTTGCCGCTGGTGGAATAGATGAAAATGTTCTGCAAGACCACATTTTCGCCTTCCATGCCCTGCACTTCGGTCAGTTGGATAACCTTACGGCTGCCGTCTTTCAAGCGGGCCTGCTGGATGAACAAGTCTACTGCGCTGGCGATCTGCGCGCGGATCGTTGGCAGGGGCAAATCCATACCGGCCATCATGGCCAGCGTTTCCAAACGGGCGACCGCATCGCGCGGGCTGTTGGCGTGCACAGTGGTCAGCGATCCATCGTGGCCGGTATTCATGGCTTGCAGCATGTCTAGCGCGGCGCCGTCGCGGATTTCGCCCACGACGATACGGTCGGGGCGCATACGCAAACACCCCTTAACCAGGTCGCGGATGGCCAGCGCGCCTTCGGTTGATCCTTTCATGGGGGGGCAGGTTTCCAAGCGCACCACATGCCGCTGGGTCAGTTGCAGTTCGGCAGAGTCCTCGACCGTGATCGTACGCTCATCCTCCGGGATAAAACTACTCATCACGTTGAGCAAGGTCGTTTTGCCCGAGCCCGTACCGCCAGAAACGACAATATTTAGGCGGATAATGACACAGGCGCGCAAGAAATGAGCCACATTTTCGGTAAAGGACTTCCACTCCACCAGTTGTTGCCAAGTAATCACTTTTTCGGGGAATTTACGAATGGTAATGGTTGTGCCGCACAACGCCGACGGCGGCATGATTAAATGTACGCGGCTACCATCGGGCAGGCGCGCGTCAACCATTGGGCTAGAACGGTCAAATTGGCGCTGCAAGGGGCGCACAATGCGCTGAGCCGTCCACTGAATGTGTTCTTCGTTATCGAACACCACTTCAGTTTCGTTCATCTTACCTTTGCGCTCGGCGAAGATGATCTCTGGGCCATTGACCATAATTTCGGAATACGACCGATCTTGAATCAGGGGTTCGATGGCACCAAAACCGAGTAGGTCATTGACGAGGGCTTCTTCAAGCTCTTGATATTCGGCTTGGCTGAGTTGCAGGCCCGAACGTTGCAAAAGTGTCTTCAGGCGTTCCACCACCACACGACGATGGTCGGGGTTGGTGGCGCTCATATCGTCAAATTCATCTGGGGATGCGAGCAACTTAGCGCGCAATTTGGCGCGTAGTTCGGCAACTTTGGGGGTCGTGCGGCGTTTCGGGGGCGGAACGTAGCCTTCATCTTCGTCATTGGCATTGGTGCTTGGCTGAGCCTCAGCCTGCACAGGTGGCGGCGCGTCGTCGAACTCAAATGAGGCGTCCTCACGAAGATTTTCTAAGGATTGGATGGGCGAATTCGATTTGCCCCCGCCAGAACCTTTTAGCTTGGATAGTCTACTAGAACCCATGATTCCATCTTTTCTCTCATCTACCTCCTTCTTAGTTTAGGGGGTGCTGCGCGCTAAAGCAAGCTATGTAAACATAATCAAACGGTTTCTTGAAGCGTTTTTGTTTGGTTGACTTCCAGAGGCACGGTAAAGTAAAAACACGTTCCAGCATTGGGCGCGCTAATGGCCCAAATACGCCCCCCATGCGCCAGGATGATATGCCGTGCAATCGCGAGCCCTAGCCCGGTACCATCCGACCGCGCGCGATTTTCTTGAAAGAAACGTTCGAATATACGATCCAGGTTTTCTTTGGCGATACCCGGCCCGGTGTCCTGGATGCCCAGTTGAACTTCATCATCAGCAGTGCCGATTTCCGCCCAAACCCGAATAGTTCCCCCGATGGGGGTAAATTTGATGGCATTATGCACGATATTCTTCAGCACCCGCTGCAACTGGTTGGCGTCGGCTAGCACCACAAGCGCCTCGGGGATGTCGATTTGCAGGGTCTGCTCTTTGTTTTCGGCCAACGAGGCAAGCGAGTCGATGCCATCATACACAATACTGCTCAGGCTGCTGGCGGTCAATTTGACGGGCATTTGCCCAGACTCAATCAGCGAGAGATCGCGCATTTCTTGCACCAGTTGGGTCAGGGTCGCGGTTTCGCGCTGAATATCTTTCAGCATTTTGCGCATATTTTTCTTTTTGTCCATCGCCCCGCCCAATAAAGTATCCACCAGCAGGCTAATGGTCGTGATCGGGGTGCGCAATTCATGCGAGATATTGGCGACCATGTCGCGGCGTGCGCGGCTCAGGCGACGTAGCATCGTTTCATCACGCAAAATGAGGATACTCAAGCGCCCATCCATTGTCTGGATCGGGAAAACGCGCGCGCGAATCATATATTCGTTGAGCTCGATCTGCTTCTCGTTGGTGTCTTGGTCGTCCAGGCGAGCATTTTGGACTAATGTATCTAGCTCATAATGGCGGGTGGCCACAATGAGCGTTTCGCCAGTCAGATTCCCATCAAGCAAAGTCTCTGCCGCCTGGTTCATCAACACAATGCGCTGGTTCTCATCCAACAATAGCACGCCATCGGTGATGGCATTAAAGAGGCTATCACGCAATTGCAGGGCCTGGCGATATTGGCTGGTCGCCTGGCGTTGGGCGCTTTCGGCGTAGAGAATCTGCTCACGCAGGGCGCGAGTGTGTTGGTATAGCAGATAAAACCCGACTAACGACACCCCACCGAGGAATAACAGCAGTAGCCATGGCAACATAGTTAGCCTTCAAAGCGGTAGCCTACGCCCCGAACGGTGATGATCCGCTTCGGCTGAGAGGGGTCTTCTTCGATCTTTTCACGCAGCCAGCGCACATGTACATCTACCGTTTTGGTTTCGCCGCTATATTCATAGCCCCAGACTTTTTCCAGCAAGAGATCACGCGAGAGTACCGCGCCACGATTGCGCATCAGCGAAGCGAGCAGATCGAACTCTTTATGTGTCAAACGCAGTTCATTCTCGTCCCGAAACGCCCGGCGCGCGATGAGGTCTAGCAGCAAATCGCCAGACTCTAACTGGTCGGTCACCGAACGCGCGCTGGGCGAGCGGCGCAGCACGGCCCGCACCCGAGCCAGAAATTCGCCCAGATTGAACGGCTTCACGATGTAATCATCCGCACCGATTTCAAGCCCAACGATCCGATCCACTTCGCTATCGCGCGCGGTGAGCATCACAATCGAAACATCGGACTCTTTGCGTAGTATGCGACATACCGATAACCCATCTAAAGATGGCAACATCACATCTAAGACGATGAGGTCCGGGCTGATTTCACGAACCAGCGCCAACGCCTCGGCACCATCGCCAGTTTGTTCCACCTTGTAACCCTCTTTCTCTAGGTTAAAGGTTAGGGTTTTGCGCATGGTCTCGTCATCTTCCACCAGCAAGATTTTCTTCATGCTTATCCTCATGTTATGGTTTACTCGCGCTATCTTACCCCCGATAGCGCATTCTAACTATAGCATAGCGCGGCTAACCTACATTATGCACGGGATATAACTTGTAGCAAATACGCGAAGGTGCCACAATTGCAGCTATCGTCTAGCAGCAACACAAAGGATAAAGCAATGGCAGAACGCGAAGAAACTATTGGCGTATGGCGCCGCAGTGTATGGACATGGGGCTTTTGGTGGCGCACCATCGTCACGCTCACCTTGTACTATTGGATTTTATGGCGCCGTAACCAGATCACCGTCACTACGCGGCGTATTTCCCAACGCCGGGGTAATATTCTGGGCGGGGACGAGACAACCCTGAGCATTGTGAACGTAACCGATGTTTCGATTGATACGCCGCCACTGGGGGCTGTCTTTGGCTATGGGAACATCGAAGTCCAGTCGGCGGGCTCTAACGAGGCCGAAATCACTTTCAATGGCTTGGGGCGGGCGCGTAAACTGCGCGAAGTTATTTTTGATCTGAAGGATGGTACGCCGGACGAAGCCGCCAAATCGTAATGATGGTGCTCCCCAAGGAACCGCCATCTGTGCCAGGGAATATTCTGGCCAGATGGCCAGCGCATCAGTATACTAGCCACACTTTGTAACGATTGGCTTAGGGGCCACACACACGGCATGAGTCGCTTACCCGAAAACTTTACTGTATCTGTCATCATCCCAGCCCATAACGAAGAAAGCCAGATTCAAAACATTGTACAGCGTGTGCGTCAGGTTGACGCTAGCTTCGAGATTATCGTTGTGGATGATGGATCAGAAGACCAAACCGCGTCACTGGCCCAGGCGGGGGGGGCTGATGAGGTCATTGTCCATCCGTACAATATTGGCAATGGAGCAGCCGTAAAAACCGGCATCCGCTCGGCAACGGGCCACGTGGTGGTGATGCTCGATGCCGATGGGCAGCACCCGCCCGAGAAAATCCCCGAACTACTAGAGAAAATGGCGCAATATACCATGGCGGTTGGTTCACGAACCAAAACATCGAACGTCTCACGTTTTCGGGGCGTAGGTAACTTCATACTGCGCCGCATCGGTATGTATCTTGTCGAAGGATATATCGCGGACTTAACCTCTGGTTTTCGAGCGATTCACCGCGATGTCCTGCTGGAATACGTCCATCTGTTTCCGAATACCTATTCTTATCCGACAACCATTACGCTCTCTCTGCTTAAAGACGGGTATCCGGTAGCCTGGGTCCCCATGCCCGAGATTCAGCGACGACAGTCCGGCCAGAGTGGGATTCGCCCCCTACACGACGGTATACGCTTTATCGCCTTGATGATCCGCATTATCATGTTGTTTAGCCCCCAGAAAGTTTTTTTGCCGATTGGCTTCTTTTTCCTGGTCATCGGCATTTATCTCTCTATTTTTACTATTCAGCGAAATCAGCTAGAAGATAGCGCCGTTTTGGTGGTGATGATTGGTGTTTTTGTGTTGTTATTCGGCTTGATTGCAGAACAACTTTCGACCATCCGGCGTGAATTGCGGCGTTAGCAGACGATGTTCATCACATTCGAAGGCCCGGACGGCAGCGGCAAGACCACCCAAGCCAAATTGCTCTACCAAGCATTACACGAACAGGGATACAAGGTATATCTCACGCGCGAACCAGGGGGAACGCCAATTGGCGACCAGATACGCGCGGTCGTGCATAGCCTACGCAATACGGACATGCACCCCCATACAGAAGTGTTGCTTTATCTCGCTTCGCGCGCCCAATTGGTAAACCAGGTGTTGCAACCACATTTGCAAGCCGGGCAGATCGTTATTTGTGATCGTTATGCCGATTCGACCTTGGCCTATCAAGGCTATGGCCATGGACTAGATATTCACATGCTACAAGGTTTGATCGCGTTTGCCACAGGCGGGTTAACCCCGCAGCTTACGCTGTATTTCGACATGACTGTGCAAGAGGGGCTACGCCGCCGCATGGCAGATGCCCAAGCTGGCGGAGATTGGAATCGGCTGGATGCGCAAAGCCTAGCCTTTCATGAGCGCGTGCGCGCTGGTTATGAAACGCTGATCGCAGCAGACCCGGCCCGGTGGGTGCGTGTGGATGCCATGCAACCCGTCGCGCGCGTTCAGGCCACCGTACAAGACATCGTCATGAAGCGCTTGCATCCCGCCTGAACAACAGATTCACCACCCCCATACGTGCCATCAACGTATCGGTTAATTCTGCGAAGGCTGCATCGTTAACATCCAGGGTTTCTAAAGAACCATCCGTCTCGCGGATGATAAACATATGATCAAACCCCATCTGGCGAACTTCTGCCAGCGCAGCTTGCGGCTCGTGGCCGAAGGCGCTCAGAGCTTGGGGGTTATATTCCATGATGAGGATCAAACCAGGGCTGTTGGCAATCGTCGCGCGCAAACCACGCAGCGCCAATAGCTCTGCGCCTTCGATGTCCATTTTGATGACATCCACGGTCGTGATGCCGTGTTCGGCCAGCACAGCATCGCCTTGTTGTAGCGCAATGTCATAAGCTTGCACCGGAAAATCGGCCCGGATACGTGGCGCAATGTCGCTGCCGTTGACCTGTTGCTTAACCAGATCGGCCATTTGCGGATCGTAATGGATAGAGCCACTCGCCGACATCATGAGGTAATCATACAGTTGGGCGGTGCCTGGGGCATCACTCAGGCCCATTTGCAGGGCCTGCACCTGGCCGAAACTTTGTAGATTGGCATGCAAGGTGGCATAGGTGCGAGGATGCGGTTCAAAAGCGAGCACCCGCCCCGTGCGCCCCACCAAGGGCGCGGCCAAGCGCGCGTAATAGCCGACATGCGCCCCCACATCCAGGACGACCATCCCGGGCCGTAAGTGTGAACGCAACTGTTGCCGGGTCGGGCGTTCGTGTAAATTCAGGAGCAATTCAGCCCGAAACCAGAACGGATCATCCGGCATAGTGCGGAAACGGCGCAGGCGTTCTAACACGGGCAAAGCAAAATGCTGCGCGAGCCAATGTAGTCCCTGATGCAGCGGATGAATGCGCTTCAACGTCCGGCGGTATAGATTTAACAAGTGGTCAACCATACGCCATGCGAATGACACACGGGCTGTTTGCTCGGTGCTCACATCCATCACTTTCACTGTCGTTGTCGATAAAGTTGTGGGTCTACCACAGCACACATCGCCGCGCTATCCAGCCGACCATCAATAAACGTATTGATCGCCTGAGCATGGTATTGCGGGTTTTGTATCAGCCCCCGATGCGGCACAAACAGGGTTTGCAGATGGCGTTGATCTTCCAGCCACGCTTGCACCGTATGCAAGTGCTTTTCGTATTGCCAGCGCAAAGCTTCGGGGTCTTCGAAGCCCTGGGTGGGTTTTTCAAGCTGGTTTAACATCGCCTGTTGAGAACGCAAAATCTCGTCTATCTCGCGCTGCATAAAAATTATCCGATAATGGTAATCGGCTGGTAAATATTTTAATAGCGCCGAAACCACTTTGACGACTTTGCCGGGCGCATCGGCCAGCCAGGCCGTATCGCCATGTTCCAAGGCTTTGACCCGTTCAAACTCGTAGTAGCCTTTCGGGTTATTGATATCCGGTGGGCGCTGTTGATCCGTGATGGGCGTCAATCCGCCCGAAACCAGCATCTGCATCATCAAAGACGTACCCGAACGGGGCAAACCGGACACAACGATCACTGGCGATGAATTATTCGAACGAAAACGGCGTAAAATCTGCATCATACACTTTCGCACTATCGGACGGCGTGTGCATACAGCATTTTACCAAAAACGCGCCCCAAGCCCCTAGATTTATCTGTGAGGGGTTAGGACACGCAAGCTACTCGATATTTGAACAACAAGCCGCTACGTGCTACTTTCTGGCCAGCCGCTATAAGGACGCTATCAAGAGCGGGGCGGCCTACGGTATACTAACGGCGACCAAGACAGCAAATGAGGACATTATGCGCATCGGAATTATCGGCCTCCCCAACAGTTCGAAAACCACGGTGTTCAACGCGCTGACCGGCAGCGACCGCCCCACCGAGGCCGTAAGCAGCGGTAAATTAGAAGTGCATACTGAAGTCGTTCCCGTCCCGGATGAACGCATCGACCAGCTAAGCGCGCTATACCAACCCAAGAAAACGGTCTACGCCACAGTCACCTATAGTGATTTTGGGGGTGTGGATAAGGGCTTTGGTGAAAGCGGGCAACTACGCAATGAGATGTCTCAGGTGGAAGCCTTTGTGCATGTTGTGCGTGCTTTCGAAGATGATATGGTGCCGCATCCGCACGAGACAATCGACCCGGTGCGCGATGTCGAGATCGTCGATCAGGAATTTATGCTCTCAGACTTGATTGCCGTTGAGAAACGCTTAGAGCGCCTGCAAGACGAAACCCGCAAGGGTAAAAAAGACGAACGTCCGCGCATCGAAGCCGAAATGGCGCTGATGGAACAGCTTAAAGATGCGCTGGAAAACGAAACGCCCTTACGCGACATCCAACTTGAAGAAGAGCAGGCAAAGCAGTTGCGTGGGTTTGGTTTTCTCTCGCAAAAACCCATCTTGATTGTGTTCAACACGGGCGACACACTCAAGCCGGCGGAGTCCATCTTGCAATACGACCACCAGCACAGCGCCATCATGAGCTTGCAAGGCCAACTCGAAGCTGAAATCGCCCAACTGTCTGGCGAAGACCGCCAAATGTTTTTGGATGAATATGACATCGCCGAACCGATTGCCACGCGCGCGATTCAAAAATCGTATGAACTCCTGCGCTTGCAATCCTTTTTCACAGTCGGTAAAGACGAAGTACGCGCTTGGAGTGTTCGCATCGGTGCCACGGCCCCCGAGGCGGCAGGCGTTATTCATTCGGATTTGCAAAAAGGCTTCATCCGCGCCGAGGTGATGCGCTACGAAGATTTGCTAGAGCTTGGCAGCGAGCAGGCGCTCAAAGAAGCGGGCAAAATGCGCTTAGAGGGCAAAACGTATATCGTTCAGGACGGTGACATTATGCACGTCCGCCATAGCAGCTAGCGCTGCATCGTCGTAATGTCTAAGCCGCCCCAAAGCCATGTCTGGGTGATGGTCATCATTGTGTTGTTGGCCAGCGTGGTCTTCTTCGCGAATATCGAAAACCGAAGTTTGTGGGAAGACGAAGGTTGGACATTGCTGCTATCCGATGGCAGTAGCCCGGCTGAAGTCATCCGAGGTATGGTCGATGACCAGCACCCGCCTCTGTATTTTCTGCTGATGCATATTTGGCGGGGTTTGGCCGGCGATAGCGAATTCGCCTTACGGGCGCTATCGGCATTTTTCAGCCTGCTCACGTTGCCGGCCCTATACCAGTTGGGGCGCTACACATTAGGCGCACAAGCTGGGCTCATAGCCGCCTTGCTGTATGGTCTTTGGGATTTCTCGATTGACGTAGCCCAGGATGCCCGTCAATATTCGCTGCTGGTTTTTCTGGTGGTGCTGTCGTCGGCCTATTTCTTTCGCTATCTCAGATATCCGAAGCCAAGCCACGGACGCGGATGGTTCCTCGCGTCTGTGGCGGCGCTATATACACAATATCTCGCGGGGGTTGTGTTGGTTTGGCAAGCCCTGGTTGCGCTCCAGTATGCGCCTCGGCGCCTTGGCGGCTGGCTCGTGCGCTTCGGGTTAGTTGGCCTGGCATTCCTGCCCTGGCTGCCGATTTTCATCTACCATAATCAGATTCGTTGGGAAGACCCGCTGTTTTTCCAGAGCGGCCTACCCAACACGCCGGAGACATTTCGGCTGCTACGCGCGGCTCTGGTCACCGAGCAATTCGGGTTGGTGATTGGGTTGGCTGGGCTGGGATTGCTGGCGATACAGTATTTACCGCGTTGGCGTGTCCGGCTTAATCTGCCTGCGCTGTGGTTTGGCTTATGGGCCGGGGGCTATTTGTTGCTGATCGTAGCCTTGAACGAACAGCGTGAGATTTTGCGCTTGCGTATTTTTATCGCCATGTTACCCCCGCTGCTGTTATTGGTGGCAGCAGGGCTTATGAATCTGCAACAGTCGGCGCGCGCATTTTTGTTGGCCGTCCTGGTAGCCGTCAGCCTGATAAGCGTGGATACGCGCCAGAATAACCCACCCTGGCGGGAAGTCACCCAACAGATTACGCAAGGGCGATTGGACGATGAATTGATCTTGATGGACATCTGGGTGGGGGACTTTTCGGCGCGCTATTACGTCGAACAACAAATGGGTGCAGATGCGCGTTGGGCGTCGCTGCGCGAGATGCGCCGTACGCAGGGCGATAACTTCTTGCCTGCTTTGTGGGCCACGGTAGAAAACGAGGACGCCTTCTGGCTGATGCGCTGGAACGATGACCCCACCGCTTATGACGGTATTCTGGCTGAGTTGGGCTTTCAGCGTAGCGCCTCGCCCTATATGGAGCATGCCGGAAACCGCCTCTACGCGCATCGTTACGATCGGTGGCCCGCGCGTGAATTAGCCCATTTTGGGGACGATATTACGCTGCTAAAGGCGCACATCCACCCCCAAGACAATCATATCGAGGTCATATTATGGTGGGCCACAGACCAACCACTTGCTCTGGACTACAGCATTTCCGTTCGCCTGCTGGCGGCTGACGGCGAGCTGCTCATCAACGCGGATGCACCGCCGCGCGTCCCCTCTAGCCAATGGATGCCTGGCGCTTTGTATTATGATCAACACCGCCTGCCCCGGCCCCCTGGGGTGACCTCGGATAATGTTCAAGTCGGGCTGAGTGTGTATTGGTACGCCCAGCCCGATGACCCGTTGACTGTCGCAGAGTCAGATACATCCGTTTTGGTCCTCGGCAATATCCCCAGTGCACGGTGAGAAAACCTGCAAGGAGCAGGCCTTCTGACCAATTTGGCTACGTTACCCCGCAACATAAAAGCTATATCCTGCGTATGATGGTATAGAGGATTGAATGTTTGCATGTCTGCTTGATGACATGCCATTTGGAGGGAAAACTATGGATTTCGCACGTTCAATAGAATATCCGCTGCATGATAAGAATTTTGTCGTGAAGTGGATTATCGGCACCATATTGTCGCTGATCCCCATTGTTAACTTCATCACCTATGGCTACATGCTGCGCGTGGCGCGCGCGAGCAAAGCCGGGGAAAGCGCCGAGATGCCCGAATGGGACAACATCGGTAGCGATTTTATCCGAGGGCTAATCGCCTTCCTGGGCTATTTGCTCTATCTCTTGCCTGTCATTATCGGCAGCTTTCTGTTTATCATTCCTGTCGCAGTGTTGGATGCGGCCAATGCAGAAATCTTAATCGTGCTGCTCTCGCTGTGTTTTATTCTCTTTGTGACGCTCTACAGCCTGGCGACTTTGCCTATATTTGCCCTGGCAGCAGCGCGCTATGCTGAAACCGATGATTTTGGGGGGTCTTTCTTGAATATCGGCGCCCGTCTGGCCGAGATCCGGCGGCAACCGCTTGATGCCGTGATCTTTACAGTGTTCGTCATCGTAATCCAATTATTGATGAGCTTCTTGGTGTCGCTGACGTTCTGGTTATGTGGTTTGGGTTTTGTGTTCATCTGGATTGGGAATATCATCATGGCTCATTTTGGGGGGCAATATGCCGCGCGGGTTGACCGTGGCCCCGGCTCGTCTTCGGCTTATAACCCCGTGCCAGATAATTATGTCTAAGGGCATAGCCTGGCGTAAAGCCGACACTTGCATGATACTGTGCCTTGCACACAGATGATCCATTCCACATCGTACATCAGGTCATGAAAGGATATTTTCACAATGACCACCGCGAACATTAACGTTATCGAAGCGGCCCAATTCCCGTTTCAAGACCAAGATTGGATCAAGAAAATCGCCATCGCTGGCGTGCTCGTTATTGTCCCCATTCTTGGTTGGGTTGCCCTAGCAGGCTATGTCGTGCGTGTGATCCGAGGCGTGCTTCAGGGTAGCCAGCAGCTACCCGAATTTGATGATTTCGGCGGGGATTTCTCGCGCGGGGTGATGTTGTTTGTTGGGGGCTTGCTCTATAGCATCCCGACCATTTTTTTGAGTTTTATCAATGGCATATTCGACAATTTTGTGCTCTCGTGCATCATTAGCCTCATGAGTTTTACGTATTCGATTGCCATCACGCCGATTTTGTATACCGCGTATGCGCGGTATGCCATGACGGAAGATTTCAACGCCTTTCTGGATTTTGGCGGCTTGATTAACACCGTCACAACGCACACCAGCGAAGCGGCTATCCTCGTGTTAAACGTGTTGGCACTGGGCCTCATTGGCGGAGTCATCATTAGCATCGGGCTGATTGCTTGTTGTTTGCCCGGCTTTGCCGCCATCGGCGCCTTCGCGATCATCGGGGCTGTTTTGACGGCACAATGGGCGATAGCCGTTGGTATCAGCGGGGGAAGTACGCCACCCCGGACGCCACAGAACCAGCCACCCCAAGGGCCGATTGAACCACTCGGCTAAACGACACCGCAAGCCATACGAGCCCGCTCATGCAGCGGGCTTTTTTATGCCTCATGTTCCACAGCAATGCCCATATCATTCAGAGCAGCGACGAGGTCTTGCCATTGGTCGGCCCGCACAGCGGCAGCGCGTTCGCCTAGCCGCTCGCCCAGAAAGCGGCGCAAAGTAGGCTGCTGGTAAAGATCATCCAGCGCATCGGCGCTGTCGCTGTGCAAGACCATCGTCTGCTGCAAGTAGAATGGTGCTTCGCCCGCTTGTTGGGATTCCCAACGTAGGAGTTGGGCTTGAATATTAGGTGGCACCTCGGCCTCGGACGCGCGTTTGATGAACGCCCGAATGTGCTCGGCACGGATGCCCTGATCCCAGGCACGGCTCAAGCTCTCGGGTGATATATGATACTCGTATGATTCGCCAGGCAGCCCCCAATCCGTAAAGCGCGCTAACTGAAAGCGGTCGTACCGGCTCAGGTGGCGCGAAACGCTCAGGATACCCTGCGCATTGATGTCCAGTTTAACCGGGTTATCAGGACGGCTCGGGAACGGCGTCCCGATGGCATAGGCTCGTCCAAAAGCGGATAAGCGCACGACAACGCCATGATTGCTGGCCCCCACATCAACCAACCCTAACCAGGACATCGGGCCGACCAGGGCAATTTCGAGCATGGCCCCTTCGATACGATCCCAATGCTCGAAGCCGCGTAAATATTCTTCGGTGTTGGCATCGCGAATATACCAGCTTTCGTAATCGGCGGCGGGCCGTTGAAAGTCCGGCTCTAGTTCTTTAATCGCGGCGATACAAGCCCGCACCCCAAACCAATCATCCTGAGGCACATCCTGCGCCAGCATATCTCGCAACATCTTGCGCATCAGCGTCGGGTCATTGAGCCATACGGGGTTATCCAGCGTGATATCTGGCACAAAGGCTAATTCGTTATACAGTTGCGTACGATGCCAGGCATCAACCAAGGTTTGCATTTGCGCAGAGCGCGCATTGTCCAGCCAGGCGCGTGCGACGGCAGGCACGGGCTTCAGAAAACCGCCGCTTTCCTCGTCCGCGCACAGCCCTAATTCCAGGCTCAGCG